>CAITPI010000014.1 GCA_903894295.1 uncultured Acidimicrobiaceae bacterium | reverse complement strand
GGTGGACGGGGATGTGGTGGACGGGGATGTGGTGGACGGAACCCGGTGGGTCCCGGACTCCGACGTCCGGGTCGTGGGCGCCTTCCTCCCCGTTGATGACGTCGCCGGGGAAGTCGGACCGCCGGCATCGGCGGACGCTCTGGTGCAGCTGACCGTCAGGGAGGAGGACAGAAGAACGATGGCCACAACCCCGGCCATCGGACGCCGTGACCTCTGAGGTTCGTCACCGGTTCGAGCCATGTTCCGGCGCAGAAACGTCATCGTTGTGTTCTCCTGTGGCCGGGAGGAGGATTCTCACGGAACCCCCGGGAGTGGCATCATTCTCTGTTGTGGCTTTTGGGCTCCCCATGGGGCACAATCTGATCCGAGTGTAATCCGGAGTAGCAGCGGCGTTCCGCGGAACACGGCGAGGACTGAATGCAGATTTTCTTCACTGTGGCGGATGGCGGCAGTGGCCGGAGTCGGGACCTGTTCGTCCGGGCCAGCCCGAGGGCGACGGTCGGCGACGTGATCGAGGCCGTCGAGGGTCAGCCGGCGCCACCGGGCACCTGGAGTGTCGATGGCCGCCGCCTGGGTGGAGACGAGTCCCTGGTGCAGTGGATCCAGGACGGCTCCGTTCTGACCAAGGGAGGCGGGTTCCCGGTGGCGTCGCCGGTGGACCGGGCACCGGCCCCGGTGATTCGGCTGGACGGTGCCATCCGCATCGACCTGCGGGTGGTGGGTGGTCCATGTGCCGGTCAGCAGTGGACGTTGGGTCCGGGACGCTACGTGATCGGGAGGGCGCCCGAAGCAGACATCACCCTGGCGGCCGACGCCCGCCTCTCGAGACGCCATGCCGTGTTGACCGTGATGGACCAGCAGATCTGGGTACAGGACCTGGACTCCGTGAACGGCCTGATGGTCAGGGGTCAGATGGTCAAAGAGAGCAGTTTGGGTCCTGGAGAGGCGGCGCAACTCGGCGAATCGGTGGTGGCCTGGAGCCTTCACGACGGTTCGGAGCACCAGCGCAGCGCCGTGGTCGTCATGAATCCGGAGGGTGGCACCACCTTCAACCGGCCACCCCGGATTGTCGACCAGATCGAGCAAACCCGTGTGACGTTCCCCGGAGAGAAGCCCGAGCGTCAGAAGGCCCCGTTCTCGGTGGTCGCCCTCGTGATTCCGGTGCTGATGGGGCTGGGCATGTGTCTGGGTGCCAAGCTCCTTGGCGGCAAACATGAGCCGTTCAATCCCGTTTTCCTGTTGATGGCGCTGGCCTCGCCGGCGATGATGTTGGGCAACTACCTGTCGACGAACCGCCGGGGCAAGGGCACCTTCGAGAGCAAACTCACCGCCTACGAAGAGCATCTGGCCGAGGCCCGGAGCCGGATGGCCGCCGCCGTGGCCCATGAAACAAACGTGCTTCGGACCAGTTTTCCGGATCCGGCCGAACTCTCCATCGTGGCGACCACACCGAGACCGACGCTCTGGCAGCGTCGACCGGCCAATGGCGACTTCCTTTCCCTGCGGTTGGGTCTGACCGACCGCCCGGCCAGTGTGGTGGTTGACGGTGTGGTGCCACCGGAAGACGAGCGCCGCTGCTTCCTGGAGAAGGTTCCGGCCACGGTCGACCTCCGGGAAGTAGGTGTCCTTGGCGTGGCCGGGCCGCGCTCCTCCTGTGAGGCGCTGACCCGGTTGCTGGTGGCCCAGCTGACCGTGTTCCACGCTCCCGACGATGTGGTGGTCACGATCTTCACCGGGTCGGGCCATGAGCGGGCGTGGTCCTGGGCGCGCTGGTTGCCCCATGTCCGGCCGGCCAGCCCGGACTTCCTCACCCGGATCGGCAGCTCCGACCACTCACTGGACGAGCTGGCGGCCGATCTGGCCCAGATGGTGGAGGCCCGCCTGACCCGCCGGGAGGCAGCGGCCACCGAGGCCATGGACGAGGCGTCCCACGTGGTCGTTCTGGACGGCGCCTACCGGCTGGGTTCGATTCCGGCCATCACCCGGGTGCTCCGCTTCGGACCCTCGGTCGGCGTCTACGCCATCTGCCTGGACGAGACGGAACGGTTGCTGCCCGAAGAGTGTCGGGCGGTGGCCCAGTTCTCGCCGGTGGAACCGACCCGTTTGGCCCTCAGGGCCAGCCAGAGCGCCCCGGTGGCCGACGTGTTGGGCGATCTCGTGACCTCCGAGTGGGCCGAACGGGTGGCCCGGGCCATAGCCCCGATCCGACTCAACCGGCGGAATGAAGCCGAGTCCGCCATTCCGACATCCCTGCGCTTGCTGGACCTGCTCGAGCTCGATGATCCCGACGAGTCCGCCATCATCCGGCGATGGAGCGAACTCGGCCGCACCACGGCGGCCCTGATCGGGGCCACCGCCCGTGGTCCGCTGGTGTTGGACCTTTCCCGCGACGGTCCTCATGGGCTGGTGGCGGGAACGACCGGTTCAGGCAAGAGCGAACTACTCCAGACCATTATCGCCAGTCTGGCCGTGGTCAACCGGCCGGACGCCATGAACTTCGTCCTCGTGGACTACAAGGGCGGCAGTGCCTTCAAGGACTGCGCCGAGCTGCCCCACACCGTGGGCATGGTTACCGACCTCGACGGGCACCTGACGGAACGGGCCCTGGCATCGCTCGGGGCGGAGTTGCGGCGGCGGGAGCGGTTGCTGCAGCAAGCCGGCACCAAGGACATCGAGGACTACTGGAGGGCCACCGACGGCACCGGGGCGACTCCCATGTCCCGTCTGGTGCTGGTCATCGACGAGTTTGCCGCCATGGTGGAGGAGCTCCCCGATTTTGTGGAAGGCCTGGTCGACCTGGCCCGGCGCGGCCGGAGTTTGGGCATCAACTTGATCCTGGCCACCCAACGTCCCTCCGGGGTGGTGTCTCCGGCCATCAAGACCAACACCAATCTCCGGATTGCCATGCGGGTCACGGATGCCGCCGACAGCACCGACGTCATCGATTCTCCGCTGGCGGCCCGGATCGCCAAGGCCGCCGCCGGTCGGGCCTATCTGCGGGTCGGACACGAGCAACTGACAGAGTTCCAGGCGGCCCGGGTCGGTGGGCGCCGTTCAGTGGACTCCGTGGCCGACCTGGAGGTGACTCCGGTGACGTGGACGGGTCTGGGCGATCCACCGCCGGCGGCCCGGACCACCACCGTCACCTCCGAGAGCACCGACCTCTCCGAACTGGTTGCGGTCATCAACCGGGCGATGGCCCAGGCCGGCATGCTGGTGCCACCCAGCCCCTGGCTCCCGCCCCTGCCCAACCAGATCACGCTCGCCCACTCGGCCAACCTGTCGCCGCGCCCGTCGGCGGGGACCTGTGGGCAGGGCCACGAAATCGATTCCAATGCCCGGTTCTGCGATGTCTGCGGTGAAGACCAGTCAGTCCGGCCCCGGTCGGCCCCGGTGGATCTTCCAAAACTCCCTTCGGAGTTCGGACCACTCACTGCCGTGTTCGGTTTTGAGGACCGACCCGAGATCCAGGCCCAGCAGCCGGCCGGCTGGGACATCGAGCGTTCGGGTCACCTCCTCGTCGTCGGTGACTCCGGGTCCGGCCGCTCGACGTTCCTGCGGACATTGGCGGGTTCGCTGGCTGACCGGATCTCGGCCCGGGAGGTCCATCTCTATGGCGTCGACTGCGGAAATGGCGCGCTGCTGCCCCTGGCCGACCTGCCCCACTGCGGGGCCGTGGTGACCCGGAACGAAGTGGACCGGGTGGACCGGCTGATCGGCCGGCTTCTGGCCGAAGTAACCCGTCGTCAGGAGATCCTCTCGCTCGGCGGGTTCTCGACGATTGCCGACCAGCGGGGGATGTCCGACGCCGGGGACCGGCTGCCCTTCATTGTGGTGATGATCGACCGCTGGGAAGGATTCGTTTCGGAGTTCGACCCGGTGGACAACGGCCGCCTGGTCTCGTCGTTCATGCACCTCATGAAGGAAGCGCCGGGTGTCGGCATCCGGGTCGTTGCCACCGGCGACCGCACGGCGCTCTCGGCCCGCTTTTCGGCACTGGTGGAAACGACCATTGTGCTTCGGATGAACGACCGGGGAAACTACTCGATGGCCGGCTTGAACCCGAGGAAGATGCCCGACGAACTGCGGCCGGGTCAGGCGTTCCGAAGCGGCAGTGGAGCCGAGATCCAGATCGCCCTTCTCGATCCGGACCCGGCCGGTCCGGCCCAGACCGCCGCCTTCCGGGCGGTGGCGGCCAACGCGGCGGGACGGGACCAGTGGTTGGACCGCCACCAGTTGCCACTTCCCATCGGCGTTCTGCCCCAACGGACGTTTCTCGGTGGAGCCCTGGCGTCGCTCGATCCCCATCAGACCTACGCCCACGGCGGTCCACTGCTCCTCGGCGGGGTCGGGGGTGACCACGTCGAACCACAGTGGGTCAATCTGGCCGAGATGGGACCGGCCTTCATGGTGGGCGGTCCCCCCCGGTCGGGCCGCAGCACCGCACTGGTGGTCATGACCCGCTCGTTGTTGGCCCAGGGCCGCCGCGTGCTCATTGTCCTCGGCCGTCCATCCCCGCTGTCGACCCTCGCCGGCCACGACGGTGTCGTCGACGTGGCCGAAGGTCGCACCCTCGCCCGGGATACCCTCGAGGAGTTGCTTGGGGACGGTTCGGTCACCGATGTCGTGATTGACGACGCCGAACTACTGGTGGACAGCGCCATTGGTGATCCCCTGGCCAACTTCCTGAAGTCGGCTCGTGACCACGGCCGAACGATGGTGGTCGGTGGCACCACCCAGGACCTGGCCAACGGATTCCGTGGTTTTCCGGCCGAGGCCCGGAAATCCAAATCCGGCCTGGTGCTCTGCCCGGGGGCTCCCGGAGACGGCGAACTGGTGGGGACGAGACTGCCCCGTACGGCGGTCTTTCCGGGTCCTCCGGGCCGCGGTGTTCTCTCCACCCGGGACGGCATGGTGCTGGTGCAGGTTCCACTTGACGACCAGGAGTTGCAATCCTAAAGTAGGGAACGTTGCCGTCGGCAACGAGCAGTAACAAGCAAGACGCAGCAAGGTTGCTGCCGATCGAAAGGTGATGGCATGGCTGGTGGAATTACCGTAACCCCCGAACAACTGCAGGAGATCTCCGGTCAGCTCCAGTCGGGCGCCGCTGAGATCGAGGCCCAGCTTTCCCAGTTGGCCAATCTGGTCGCCCCCCTTCAGAGCGAGTGGGTCGGTGCGGCCCAGGCCCAGTTCGAAGCCCTGTGGACCCAGTGGCAGAACGACGCCAGCGGTCTGCACCAGGCACTGGAGGGCGTGGCCCAGTTGACCGCCCAGGCTTCCCAGGCGTACTCCTCCACGGAACAGCAGATCGCCGGTTCGTTCAACCAGGGCTGAACATGACCAATGGAGGGGTCAGCCGGAAGGCGTCCGGCTGACCCCTCCGTCATGACCAGCCTTCATGATCCGGTGTCCAGAACCGTTCCGGCGTCCACTCCGATCAAGGAGCCCGTTCCATGTCCATGATGCTTCCGATTCGTGCGGACCAACTCGGTCCCCTCATCTCGGCTCTGCAGCGGGTGGAGAAAGATCCGCCTTATCTCTCGGCGGTCGCCAACGCCAAGAAGCAGGTCGATCAACTGAAGGGGGTCTGGAAAGGTTCGGCATCTCACGCCTTCTTCTCTGCAGTGGGACCTGTTTTGAGTCAAGACGACGCTGTCGCCGAATTTCTAGGCCGGTTCATTGGCGCTCTGGCCAACCTCGGCACTTCCCTTGAGCACGCCCAGGGACTGGTGGACTACGCCAACAAGGTCGCCTCTGAGAACCACATCCAACTAGATGCCGACGGCAATCTTTCAGGTTCCTGGTGGGACGGTGAGGCCGAGATCCAACTGCTTGAAGGCAAGCGCACCAGGGTGGAAGGTGCAGTCAATCCAGCGGTAGATGCCATCAACAATGCTTCGGCCTCGTTCGTTGGTCAGGCAACTGGGTTTGAACTCATCGTGATGGAGTTGGCTGTCCATATTTCTGAGATCACAGTTCCTCTTGCTATTGATGCGGGCACAATCTCAACGAATCCCTTCGCGTTGCTGTCTGTTGCCGGCGATCTGAGAGCACTCGGAGCACAGGAAGCTGAACGCCTTACAACACTCTCCCGGCAAAATCTCGTCGAGTTGTGTCGGCCCAGTATGCGCTTTCCCGGGGCCGGAAAAGTTCTCCAAATCATCGATAACTCAATGGTTGATCTCGAGCAGGCGCTGCGCACCCTTGAAGGTGGCTTTCAGAACTTGAGCGACGACTTGTTGAAGGCGGCGGAAAAGTACCTTGGGGCCGACAAACTCCACAACTACGAAAACCTGATTGCGGCTGGCGTGTTGACCGTCGGAGCCGGATTTGCCGTATCCCTTGCTCCACTGACCTCAGCAAGCAACAGCTGGGCCCCTCCGGACGACTTCATGACATGGTGTAACGAGAATCGCTACGTTGCCTCTGGTGAGTATGGTCAATGTGTGGCCTGGGCCCAGTATGAGCGAGATAAACTGGGTTTGCCGTGGGGCCATGCCAACGGCAAGGACATGTACGACTCCGGTGGTGCTGTGGTTTGCGGACCGGATCAGGTTTCAGCTGGCTCCTTGGTGTCGATCAAGTCCGGTGGAGGAGGCTATGGACATGTGATGGTGGTCGAATCCGTCAGCAAGGGACCACCCCTCACATTCACGTGCAGCGAGTTGAACGTTGACGGGGGTGGGGCGTCAACATATGGAAAGTCCGGAGACTTCAGAACGAATACCGTTGTTACGGTTAATCCGGATGGTTCGTATACGATCAAACGCCTGCCACCTGGATCAAGCTGGACGGAGTCGCTTCCACCCGGTGACTTGGGCTTCTGTACCGGATTGGATGGATGACCGACTGATTGCGTAGCAGTCGGTCATGGTCATGGGTGAACAGTCGGTACTTATGGCGTTGTCAGTATGTCCGTGACGGTCCCGGCCGCTGCACGGTCTGCCGTGTGACCTGGTGTTCCGGTTGCTGCCTGCACGACGCCCGTGCCAGTTTCCGCGGTGCCAATGGCTTTCCTGGCTGATTCGGTGCGATCCAACACCTTTGAGGTCTCAATCACGATCTTGCTCGTGCCAGCAGTCTTTGCTGCAGCTCCGATGCCCTTGGTCAAGAACACTCCGACAATGGTTGGCACCAGTTCGCCCACTGCACGCGCCCGGTCCTCGTTCCACTCGGGAAGATCGATAAGGTTTGATCCGAATTTCTCGAAGAATTTGAGCGGGTTTCGCCTTACCTTGCCGTCAATCTGTCCCAACAAGGATTTCTTGTAGCCATTGGGGTCGATCCTTGAAATTTGCTGAGCTAATATCCAACCGAAAGGCCCACCCGCTACACCCAACATGGCAGCATCGATTAAAAAACCTTTTGGGTCCTCAAGAACGAGTTTCGCCAGGTCCCAAAGGCCCGTGACGGTGCCCCAAACACCGAGGTCAAACCCTTCACAAAACTGGCCAAACTCGTAACCAATTTCTTTGCAAACCGAGACAAACTCGTGGAGAATTGATGGGCGGGACGGAGCCGATTGTGCCGCCTGGTCAAGAGCGCCTGCAAGTTGGTTGGAGGCCTCGTCAAGGGTTGTTCGGGCGTTTTCCAGCAATGCGTTGGCCCGCTGACGTTGTTCCAACCCTGGATCCTGAGCTGGAACCTGGGTTCCGTTGGCAGCGAGGTTCTGCCAGGAAGACGTCTGGGCCTGTCCGTCATGCCAGGTGGTCAGTGCCGACGCAGCCATCCCTTGCACTGACTGGAGTGTTTCGGCGTAGGAGGAGATGGCGGCCGAAGCATCCTGGAAAGACCACCCGGCATTTTGATATTTGGACGGTTGTCGACCAACCACGGCCTGGAAGTTTTGTGAAGCCTGGCCCCTCCACTGCCCGGCTTCGATGGCCCGCAACTCGTCAGTCGTGTTGGAAAGTCCGCCGGCCAGGTTGCGGAACTGATCGGCGAGGTCAAAGAGATCCTGGGGGTTGCCGGGAATGAGATCCTGGACTGTCGCCCCTTCGAAAAACGCGCTCATGACTACAGGGCCCCGGCGATTGTGTTGTCGGTTGCCCCGTAGGCCGTTCCTGCCGCTTGCAACATGTCGGCCAGGGTTCGGCCGTCCTGTTCGAGCATCGATAGTCCGTAGCTCCAGGTTTTGATGAAGTTGTTGATGGCAGTTGCGGCACCCGTGTGACCCGCGTCGGAGGAGGTGACTTGCGCCGAACCATGGCGCCCGTTGATCTCCCTGACGACGTCCATCGTCGTGGACAACTTTTCGGAGGCCTGACGGAGATCGTCCGGAATGACGTGGAAGAACCCGTTGGTCATGGTGATGCTCCTTCTTCGGGGATGAACTGCCCGGGTGAAGATTCCTCGGCGGATCGCTCCGCCGAGTCAAGGTCATGATTGATGGCCCACGCCGCCAAGGTGATTTCGTGGGGACTGCCGAGGTCAATGACCAGGCCGACGCCAGGGGGAATCAGGGGAACCAGAACCTGTCCGTGACCGGTGAACCACTTGCAGGGACCCTCGCCAACGGCCAACGCCCACTCGGACGAGTACAGCGGTACGAAGGTTTCCTCTGCCGCCTCGAGCGTCATGAACGAGCCCTCCTCGTCGCCCCGGTAGAAGAGCACGGAGGCAAGCAGGGCGAGGGTGAGTTGGTCACCTACCGGCTCCCCGGCACAAAAGCGCTCGGCCGTCTCGCGCAGAATATTTCCCTCTTGCTGCACCACTTCCCACATCGGGAGTACCCACCTTCGGACCGAGCTGTCGGACTCAGCAACTAAGCGTAACAAATGGTTGCATGATAAGAAAGTGCCTGTGGGAGTGGCGGGACGCTGATGGCGGTAGAGGTCGACGAGGAAGGCTTTTGTTCCGGCTGCGGGAATCCCGTGGCCGGGAATCAGAAGTTCTGCATGAAGTGTGGCTTTGACCTTCGCCCGGAACCCCCGCAGCAGCCCGCCCCGGTGTTCCCGGCCGTGTCGGGATTCAACCCGGGGGCCGCATACCCTGTGCCGGCTCCCCAGGTAGGGACAGCCTCCGCCAAACGGGACCTGAACCGCGCAGTGGTGGTCGTGGTGGTGGCAGTGGTGGTCGTGGTTGTGGCGGTCGTGGTGGCCGTCATCGCCGTGTCGGGTCCGTCATCTTCGTCGACGGGCCATACCCGAAGCCCGGCCCACCCTCCGGCGACTTCCCTCCAGACTCCCGCTCAGACCACTCCACCGACGCCCCCAACCACCACCCTTCCGTCCACCGTGGGCGTGCCGTTCTCACTCACGCCGCTTGACTCCGAGGGCAACCAGGCCATGACGGTGGTCCAGAGTCTGGCCACGGCGTTGGCCAACCACGACTGGAGTGGGGCCGAGGCCATCTGGCCGAACGTGGGAGACCCCGGCGCGCTGGCGAATGGTTACGGTGCGCTCGAAAAATCGACGGTCGTCGTGACGGGGGAAAGCCCCGAGGGTGCCACGGTGACGCTTGATGGCGCGTACGTGGCCTGGGAGAACGTCAACGGACCTCGAACGTCGATCTACTGCTTCCAGTGGATTGTCGATACCAATGCCGGCCAGATCATGACCGAGACCAGCGTCGGACCTCCTCATCCTGATGTGGCCCAAGCTTGGGAGATTCCTTCACAACTTTCCGGACAGGTGCAGGAGTTGTGCGGCGGTTGAGCCGGGCGGTTTGGGTTCGCCAACCCCGACCCGGCGCTCTGTTGCTCCTGTTTTTTGCTCTCCTCGGTACCGGTTGTGCCAGTTCACCGTCGGCCTCGGGACCCGGGGAGCGGACCCGCCCCCATCCGGCAACCACGCTCGGGCCCACCACCACGCTGCTGCCAACCACCACCACACTGACTCCGGCTTCCTGCTCCGCCGTGAGTGGCTTCGTTTCGCTGCCGAACGGCCGGTTGATGCTGGTCCGTTCGCCTGCCACCGACCACCGACGGGCCGCCGTGATCATGGTCCACGGATACACCGCCACCACCACCGGCGAGGAGGCGGTTTCGGGCTGGACGAACCTGATGGCGGGAACCGACGTGGTGGTCGTGTACCCCCAGGGTTCCCTGACGCCGGCGGGTGGCTACGGCTGGTCCACCGGAGCTGGCCGGGATGCCACAACGGGAACGGACGACATCGGCGATCTGGCGACGGTGATCGCCGCCCTTGACACCTCCTACTGTGTCGCCCCGTCACAGATTTTGCTGGCCGGTGAGTCCAACGGCAGCGGTCTCGGTCTCGAGGCGGCCTGCAGTTCCCGGCTGACCGGCGAGGTTCGCCTTTTCGCCTTGGCCATCCCGGCCGTCGACGCCACGGTGCTGGGTCGGTGCAACGGCGCCGGTCCGGCACCGTTGTTGGTCATGGCCTCGGCCCTGGATCAGACCGTGCCCATCAACGGGGGAGGGCCGGCCGGAGAGGTACCGTTCCTTGCTCCGCAGACCTGGTTCGGGCAGGTGGCGACCGGGGTGAACCGATGTACAGGTCTCCGGTCCGCCGCCGTGCCGGATGCCACCCACGTGTTCTACAACAGATGTCAGGAACCAACGAACTTCTTTGTCGCATTGGATGGTCATCACACCTGGCCCGGTGGACCGCTCGGGGCGGGTGGCCTGTCACCCGGGGTCTTCCCGGCGGCCAAGGTGGCCTGGTGTGCCAGCGGTCTCGTGGCCACCCCAACTCCTGTGGACTGCGCCGTCATCGACGCCACCTACGGCATCACGAGCGCCGGTTGAGACCCGGTTTCGGTCCGGGGCAACCATGCGCATGACAGCGACGGCCGTCGGTACCGACGGGACCCGGCGGTTTCGGGACGGCTCTGGGCTGGCGAGCGCCACTTGACTTTGATCGGCGAGGTTTAGCGATCTAACGTTGCGGAAGGTGGCGTGGCTACGGACGTGGCCACCCGAAGGTTGGCCGGGTTCAGGGAAGGGAGCGGTACATGTCGGCATCGGACGGGTCCGGCGGAGGCCGGGAAGTCGACGGACCACTGGAACCGGCGGGTCAACACGCGCCTGTCTGGGGCTTCCCTTCGAGCCTCGAACAGGACGAGGAGGCGCCCGCTCCGGTGGCTCCGATGTTCCAGTATGGCGACGAGGTGCCGGCGGCTGAGGTTGGTTCCGAACCGGTCGCCCGGCGTCGGCTGCTGCCATGGGCCGCAGGTGTCACTGCTCTGCTCGTGGTTGGCTTCCTGGGGGTGGCTGCCGCATCACACCGCGGGCCCGACCCGACGAAGTCGGAGGCGTTCGCTGTCAACTCCGGCTCATCGGGAAGTACTGGATCCTCCGGTACGACCGGGTCATCGACGGCCACCACCGGAGTCGCCCCCGACACCTCGCCGACCACGACCACCCCACCAAAAAAGTCGGATACGCCGACGACCGGCGGAGTCACGACCACGACGCAGGTGCAGCAGGTCGCCCCGGCCCCGGCGACAACCGCCCCGGCTCCCGGGACTACAACGCCACCGCCAACAACGCGTCCCGCTCCCACCACGGCAACGATTCCCCGTGACGCCGTGGGCTGTCCGTTGTCGGTATGTGTCCACTCCCCGGACATCAACGGAGATGGAGTGGTGGACAAAAAGGACTACCGAATCCTCAATGCGCACTACGGGCAGAACTACCCGCCAGCCGAGATTGATGGAACTTCGACGGTCACGCTGCACGATTTTTCCATCCTGGCGAGTTACTACCGTTGCAGCATCTCGGCTCCGTGTGACCACATTGGCTAGGCATCGGACGCGATTGGTCATCGTGCCGTCGGATATCGGCCGGTTGCCAACCGACCGGACGGTGGAAGGACGTGGGCAACGTGTTGTGTAGTTCGTGTGGTTCAGCGATCCTCAGGGACGCAGCAAGATGTTCTACCTGCGGATCGAATGAACCGGTTGGTGACCTCACGGAACACCCGACCGCCACCGGAAGTGCAATGCCCATGCCGTTGCTGCCGCCCGTTCCGGTGCGGGTGGCTACGACACCGGGTGCACGGACGCGTTGGTTCTGGCCGCTCGCCGGCACGTTGGGGGTTTGTGTGGCCCTCGGTATTGGGGGTGTCGTTCTCGTGCTGTCCGGAGTGTTCTCGCACTCTGGCAACCCGCCGACTGCGGTCGGGCCGGGCAGCAACAGCGGGTTGGACAGTGCATCGGCCAACGGGTCTTTGCCCCCGGCCGGCCCGTCGGGTCCATCCGGATCGTCCGGGGCGAGGGGAAGCAACGGGGACCAGGGCTCGGGTTCGGTGATGGCCACCGAAACGACGACCACAACGGTGCCGGGCGGTGGTGCCGGAGAAGGGTTGGTCACGGTTGCCTCGGGGGTTGTCGACCCTGACGCTCCCGCCATCCGCCAATCGCTTGACGGGTACTTCTCGGCCATCAACCAGGGACAGTATGGGGCAGCCTGGGACTACCTCGACGGCTACGCCCGGAACAACACCGACAACGGCTCGGAGACGAAGTTCGCCTCGGGCTTCGACGGTACGCAGGACTCCTCGATCGTGGTGACGGGGGTCTCGCCCGTCGGTTCTCCGTCGGCGCCTCCCGGAGCGGTCAGTGTCAACCTCCGGTTCAAAAGCGTCCAGCAGGCCAACTCGCTGTCGAACAACCAGGGTTGTGACAACTGGACGATGACCTACTGGATGGTCGATGGCGGTCGAATCTGGATGATCGACCGGGTCCCCGTCGCCAACAGGGTGGCCTGCTGAGTGTGGTGGCCAACCCGGGTCGCCGGGCGGTTTGCCGTCAATCCTGACGGACGACGAATGACGAGAAAGAAAGGCAGCAAGGAAGCATGAACGACCCCTTCGCCCGATGTGTCAACGGTCACCCCAACCCGGGCAACAACTCCTTCTGTTCGGATTGCGGTGCAGCCATGGTGGAGCAGGATGCACCCGGCGGCGGGAGTGGGGGTGGCCTTCCCGGGCCTCCCGTGGACCATCGGTGGGAACCGTCGTCCCCACCTGGACTGATCCCGCCGATTCCGTCACCTGTGGTTGCAACGCCGACCTCCAAACGGGACCTGAACCGCGCGGTGGTGATCGGTGTGGTGTCGGTTGCGGTCGTACTGGTGGCGGTCGTGGTGGTCGTCATCGCAGCGGCCGGACCGTCGTCTTCGTCGACCGGCCATGCCCGAACCCCGGCCCACCATCCGGCGACCACGAGGACATCGTCAACTCCCGCCACGTCCCTGCCTTCTGTTTCAACAACGACGTTCCCCCAGACTCCAGGCACCACGTCAACGTCTCTGATCCCCACCGGTTACTACTCCACCTACTCCCTGTTTCCCGACGTTGTCGTGGAGGCGGGACCGGCTGTCTCCCCCAACAGTCCATTCGGGCCACCACCGGGACGACCGGGAGCGACACAGGCAAGGCTGGTCTGTACAGTTCTCGGCCCGCCCGTCCAAGCCGACGGAGCCAAGAGCCAGGTTTGGGACTACACCAACCTGGGCTGGATCGCCGACGTCTACGTCATGACGGGGCAGACGGCCGCCGCGGCGGGAGCCTGCGGGGGCACTCCGGCCGATCCCACCCCAACGGCCGCCTGGCCTTCACCGACGGCTGGTCCCTTTCCACTTGTCGGTGACGGATCAACCGTCAACGTGTACGCAGATCCGAGCTTGCAAGCGTCGGTCACGCAGTCACTTCCGGAAGCGACGTTCGTCACCCTGGCTTGCTCCGTCGTCACGGGTGTAACGGTGCAAGCGCCGGCAGTGATTCATGGCGAGGGGAGCAACGACCAGTGGGACCGGATCACCCAACCGGTATCCGGTTGGGTGCCTGATTCCTGGGTGACCAGTGACAGCAACGGTTCGGTGGCACCACGCTGCTGAGATGGCGGAAATCGGGAATGGTCAACGGCCTGTTCCCGGACTTTGCACTTCGGGGTTGCGGTAGGCTGCAACAGAGGACGTTTCCGGAGTGCCCCGAAGATCAAGGAGACCGCGGATGAGTGTGCCCGATCCCCGAATGGCCCAGAGTGGCCCAACTGCCGTCCCGTCGAGGTTTCCAGGGGGTGGCCTGGCCATGGCCATCGTGACGGCGGCCTTGGCGCTCCTCGGTTCCGTCGGACTTCTGATCCGTCTCGAGTTTCCCAACTTCCTGAGCTTTATTATTCTGCTTTCGAATAACACTTGGTTTCCTTACGCAACCCAGACGTCGGTGGTGTTTCTCGTGGCCTGTGTGGTCGGAACGGTTCTGGTTGTCGTTCCACCAACCCGCCGACTGGGGTACGGCTTTCTGCTTCCCACCGGGTCATTGCTTGCCTTTCTTTGGAGCGGAGCATCGTCGTTTTGGTACGGGGACACGTTTTTCCGCGTTCCAGTCCCGAACAACCTTCGGTTGTTTTGTGTCGCGAGTTTCCTGGTCGCACTGACCCTGTCGGTAGTGGCTGGAATCGGGATCCTGGGTTCCCCGAAGGCGAAGTCGCAGCCGTTCGGACGGTCACTGGCGGCCCGGTTGTTGCTTGTCTGCGCAACCCTGGCCGCACTGGGCTGGGTGTGGTGGGAGGACCTCGGCTCCAGCCACTGGGCCTTTTACACGTTCCAGCCGTTCGGTTTTGCCCTCGACGTTCTGGGCGCGGTGGTGGTGCCGCTGACCTTTCTCTGGTTGGCGGTTCGGCTGCCGCGTGCTTCAACGATTGCGGTCGCCGTCAGCGTTTGGGTGGTTCTCGAATTTCTGGTCCTCTTCTTCCCATGCCGATATTTCAGCGGCAACTGGTTTTATGACTTCACAAGTGGCAACTGGTCGGACCGGTGGCCGTACGTGTGGGTCGCCGTGGTCGCCCTGTTCGGTTACGTCGCCGTTGGTGTCTGCCCCAAAGGCATCGATGCTCCGGGCATTGTCGGCGCTCCGGTCGGTTTCATCCCGCCCAGATGCGCACAGGGTCATATGATCCCGGCCGGTTTCGCTGCCTGCCCTTACTGCGCCCCGGTTGTCCTTCCGGTTCCTGCCGGTCCGGAAGGATTCGGACGGGTTTGCCCCATTGGCCATACGGTGCCGCCAGGTGACCTCTTCTGCGGAGAGTGCGGAGTACGGGTGTGACGGCGGTACACCCCCGTTTGTATCTGTCAGTTGCACTACCGTACGGGGACATCTTTGGCTTTGAAGGAGGACGGCAATGACGGCACTGGGAAGTTGGCCTCTCGTTGAACAACCGAACCAACCAAGTGGCGATCGAGCGCCAGCAACCTCGACCTCGTTGGGTGTCGCCGTTGGGGCACTGGCGATTCTCAACGCCGTTCTTCTGGTTCTTGGCCTGACAAGTTGGACGCCGGTCAAGGGAGCCATGAAGGACATCGGGTTCCCGGCAACGTGGGACTTTCTGGTGCCGGTGGCATTGGGCCTGGCTCTCGGAGGAGCGTTCTCCTTTCTGGATCGACTGCGAAATGTCGGCGCGGGCATTCTCCTGGTGGTGGGAGGACTGACCCTTTCTAAATGGACGGCTCTCTCACTTCACTTCTACTATCCCCAGGGAAACCCCTATTACGGCCTCTTCAATGGTCAGGTCACCTCACCTGATACCTTGGTGGGCCTGATCGGGATCGTTGCCGGTCTCGGACTTTGTGTAGCTTGTGCCGCTTCGTTGTTCACCGGAGACGCGAACCGTGCAAATCAGGCAACCGATCGCGCCGGGACCCGCGTCCTCTTTGGCTGTGCCGCCGTCAGCGCCTTGGGGTACTACTTCCTTTGGGCGTACCTTCCCGGCCAATACATATTTCTGCATCTTGATCCGATCGGGAACATTCTGGACGTAATCGGCCTGGTCGCAATTGTTGCTCCGTTGGCCCTGCTCGCGTTTGCCCGTCCAACCTTTCGAACGGCTGTGACGGTGGTCGTCACGTGGCTGGCCATGGGCACTTTCTCTGTCTCGTTTGCCGGCATCAACTACCTTCAGAACTGGACGTCTGGGGGTTGGAGGACGTTTCAAGGTGGGCAGTGGTTGCTGGGTCCTCTGCTCATCATTCTGGTGGGAGTATTCGGCATCATCGCCTGTGCCATGCTCAAGAAGCCGTACGCTCCCTCGTTCCACGAAGGGTTCGGGTCCGCCTACTGTGGCCAGGGTCACCTGATCCCGTACGGTTCGCCCTACTGTCCGCAGTGTGGATCCATGCCGGTCCCCGGCTTTGGTCAATCTTCCATGGTCGCGACGATGGCCACGTGCCCGAACGGACATGCGGTGTCGACCGGCGATTCCTTCTGTGGGGAGTGCGGACAAGTGGTCCCGCCGAACGCGTTCATGATCCAGCCGGCCATGATGGTTCCGGTGGCCTGGGCTCCTTCCAACGCCCCGGGTTATGCCTCCCCGGCCTATCCACCAAACACGTTTCCCATGGCGGCGGGTGTGGTGCAGTCGACCAACGGTTTTGCCATTGCTGCTTTGATCACGGGACTCCTCGGAGCTTCAGCGCTGTCCATCTCCTTCGGGTTTGTGGCCCGGTCCCAGATCAGACGATCCATGGGCCGACAGAAGGGTGGCGGCATGGCCATGGCCGGCATCGTGCTCGGTTTTGTGTGGCTGGTCCTGGGTATTGCGTTGTGGATTGTCATCTTTGTGGTACTTGCCCACGTGAACAATGGCTACACGAATGTCTACACAGGAACAAGCTAGTGAATCACACCGGGTTTCTTAGAGACTCGCTGGTTCCAGAATCGACCTGTTGGCCGACTTGGTTTCATCGTAGAAGGCCGCCTCGAACTCCGCCGGGGAGAGATCGCCGAGTGAGCTGTGGATCCGGCGGTTGTTGAACCGGTCGATGTAGATCAGCGTGGCCCATTCGACGTCGTCGGCGTTGTTCCATGGCCCTCGTCGATGGATGAGCTCGGTCTTGTAAAGCGGCTCTTCGGATCCGCGGGGGCTTGGGTCCACCAGTTCGTAAACCCCTGATGGCACCTTCGGACGATGCCTCAGCCCCGCAAGCTGCCCTCGTCGCTCGAGACTGATCCGGCCAGGGTC
>CAITPI010000013.1 GCA_903894295.1 uncultured Acidimicrobiaceae bacterium | reverse complement strand
GTCTTCTTGGCCGGAGCCTTCTTGGCCGGAGCCTTCTTGGCGACGGCCTTCTTGGCCGGAGCCTTCTTGGCCGGAGCCTTCTTGGCCGGAGCCTTGGATACTGCCATTGGTACTTCCTCCTTGGGGTTCAACGCCTGTTTGAACGTCGAGCCGGTGGCGAACCGAACACCATTCGACGCTGGGATCGGTACCGCAGTACCGGTCCTCGGATTGCGTCCGACGCGGGGTCTTCTGACGGTCGGGGTGAATGTCCCGAAGCCAGCTACCGCAACCCGTTGACCGGCCTTCACTTCCGAGATGATCCTGGCGAACACCGCCTCGACAACATCTTCGACAACTGACCGGGTTGCATTGGTCGACCCGATCACCGTCTTGATGAGTTGAGACCTGTTCACGATCTTCTCCTCAGTTGTTTTGTTGCTCCCTCTAGCCAAACGGCTTTTTTGATGCAGGTCAAGCCTTGTTTGTGCGCCACCAGAAAAACGATCGCGGCGACTGCACGGATTCCGATTCCCTCCGGGTCACAACCATCGGGCCAACCTTGCCCGGCCATGGACGAAAACCCGTTTGTTTGCAAGAGTTTTTCACTGCCTTGCGACGCGGCACGTTCTGGTCATGCGACGCCGATTCCGGACCAGCCACAAGGAGTCCTTCCATGGAGCCTGCGACTTCATCCGACGATCTGGCAGGAATGTTGCGCCAGCTGCAACATGCCCAACGCACCAACGACGTCGGCATCTACCTCGGGCACGACGATCGGGGATGGCGATTCGCATCGCGGCAACAGGCAGTTCTCGTGTTGGGGCCACCCCGGTCCGGCAAGACCTCTTCTTTCATCATTCCCAACATCCTGACCACCGCCGGCCCGGTCGTCTCGACATCGACCAAGGCCGACGTCCTCCAGTCCACAGGCGGCATCCGCTCCATGGTGGGTGACGTCCATCTCTTCGACCCGCTTGACCACCATCCACCATCATCACGCCACCGAAAAGTGCGCTGGTCACCCCTGCAGCAGAGCGGAGACTGGCCGGGTGCCCTGGCGACCGCCCGGAACGTCGTGGACGTGGCCACCAGTGTGGGTGGTCGGGGACGGCCCGGAGAAGGATCCCACTGGAACGAACGGGCCACTGCGCTGCTGGCGCCGTTCTTTCTGGCCGCCGCCTGCGAAGGCGAACCCATGCGGAAGGTTCTTGAGTGGGTCGACCGCCGCACGGCCTTGCCGGCCCAGCAGATTCTGGACGGGTCCCTGGGCAGCGGCACCGACCTGGCCCGTCACCTGCTGGACGGAATCACCCAAACAGACGAACGCGAGCAGAGTGGCATCTGGTCGACGGCCTCGGGGTGCCTCTCCGGATTCCGCGTGGAGAGCGTGCTCGCCTCCATGGACCATCCGGACTTTGACGCCCACGCCTTTGTCGGCTCTTCCGATGCGCTCTACATCGCCATCCCCGGCCACCAACAGACCCTGATGGCTCCCTTGGTGGTCGGACTGCTCGATGACATCAAGCGCGCCACCTACGACCGGGAGCCCGGAGCCCCACCCACGCTTCTGGCTCTCGACGAGGTAGCCAACATCGCACCGTTGCCGGACCTGCCGAACATGGTGAGTGAAGGGGGTGGTCAGGGCCTCACCACACTGATCTGTCTCCAGGATCTGTCCCAGGCCCGAAGCCGGTGGACATCCCGGGCCGACGGCTTTCCTTCCCTCTTTGGCACGACGGTGGTCCTCCCCGGAATCGGTGACGTACGCACCCTCGAAGCCCTCAGCACCATCGCCGGCGAAGAGGAGGTGGCGGTTCGCACCACCTCACGGTCACTCGGTGCTTCCCAGCGACCCTTGCAGGACCTGCTCATCGGCCCGACCGTGCATCGGGGCGACAGCCTCACCTCCCGTGTCCGCCGGAGGCTGCCACCGGATGTCATCGCCCGGGGCCATTCGGGCTTCGCCCTCTCCTTTGACCATCGCAACCAACCGGCCTGGTTGCCACTTGCACCCGCCCATGAGGCAGAGCCCTGGCGAACGATGACGAACTGGTCGATCGCACATCAACTTGACCGGACGGCCGACCGGTCAGGACGGTCTCGCTGAGGCGGGTCAGCGCCCGCGCCCGCGTGTGCGGTCGCCTGGATCACGATCGTTTATCTCCCGTCCCGGGGTCGGACACCGCAGAGGGTCCATCTCCCGCTCCGGTGCGGCCACGGCCAACAGGTCGTGGAGTCGGGCACCTTGGGTGGCGGCCCCGGCCACCGCCACGATCGCTTCCCGCTCCCGCCCCGGCACCCGCTCCACGGCCGTCCAGCGGGCAGGATCGAGCCGCAGGTCGCCCACGGCCACCAGTCCGTCACGGGAACGGCGGCGGACGCCGATCACGTCGGACAGGTCGAGAGCCGAAGTTCCCAGTTCGTCCATGGCCCGACGCCGCCACCGGGTGCGCAGGACCCCAAGTTCGTCCCGGGTCTCCTTGGCCGGCCGAAGGGCCCTGAACAGTCCGGGGCGTGACGCACGATGTTGCCGCTGGGCCGCTTCATCCACCTCGGTGGTTCGTCGGGAAAAGATGTGACAGATCCCGGGGTCGACGCCATCCACCCGCCCGAACCCCCGTTCGTCCACCAGCCAGCGGACTCCGGCCGTCGTCGAGAGTTCGTGACGCAGGGAAGCGTGATAGATGGCCTGGGCCGCCGACCGGTGCCACAGGAGCCGCCGGGTGTCCACCGACGACCACAGGCCGTCGGGACCCTGCCCGACGTTGATGAGCAGCACATGGCTGTGCAGATGGGGATCGAGGGTCCGACTGGCGTGGTGGACAAACCGGGCGGCAACCGGACCTTGCGCCGGGAGGCTTGCCGACACCCCGGTCCGGCTGCGACGTACAGCCAGGCCCTGGAGCTCCAGATAGGCCAACGCATCGGCCGTACCGACCATGTGCGCCATCCGGGCCGCCCCGGCCAACTCCTGTGGGGCCAGCTCGCTCAGGATGCTGACCGACTTCGGGGCGGAAAACGTGAGGTCGATGGCGGCCACGGCGGAGGTGCCCACGTCCCGGCGCAAGGCCCGGTACGTCCACGGGTCCCGCCCGGCGAACAGTTCACCAAGACTTTCCGGGTCGACCGTCCCGTGAAGTCCCAATCGGGCCGCTCCGGATCCGAGCCACTGGCCCGGTTCTTCGGACAGGGCCACCTGGTCAGGACTGACGTAGTAGCCAAATCCGTCCCGCCGCAAGATCCGGGACGTCAACATGCTTCCACCTGCTCGGCTCCTCTACCTCCGAGCCCCCTCCCGAACGAAGTCTGCCTTGGCCGGACATCTCCGACAAGGCCCCTTCAGCGATAGCGCTGCAGAATCCGCCGGGCCGCTTCGGAAGCCACTCCCTGGCACTCGGACGGCTCAAGTACCACGCAGTCCGGGCCAAGGCGCAGCAAGAGGCGCTCCAGCCACGCCACGCCCCCGACGTGGACGGTCACCACGAGACGGTCGCCGTCTTCTTCCATCGGACCGGCGAGCGGCACGTTCTCGAGCATCCAGCGCAGGCGTTTCGGCGCCGAAATCCTGACCGTCGTGCTGTCCGGTCCGGGCACGTAGGCCTCGTGCGGGCCGAGGTCACGAGGCAGGTCTTCGGTTCCAGACTGGGCGATCTTTTCGGCCGCGCTGATGCGATCCACCCGGAACTGGCGGAGATCGTTCTTCTCCATGCACCAGGCGTCCAGCCGCCAGTGACCTTCGGACAGGTGGAGTCGACGCGGAACGATGGTCCGCTCCGACTCCCGGTCGGAGGCAGCCGAGTAGTAGGTGATCCGCAACGCTTCATTCGAAGCGATGGTTTCCTTGATCATCGGCAGGAACTCGGGTTCATCGATGGCCACCGCGAGGTCGGCCGAGCCCATCACGCCCTCCAGTTTGGCGAGGGCACTCGAAAGTGATCCGTCGGCATCGCTGCCCGGCACCTCAAGCAAGGCCCGGATGGACGCCGCAAGGGCAAAACCTTCCCCGGGCGAGAGTCTCCGGGGTCGGGCCAGTGCCGTATTCGGGCGCACCGCCACACCGTCGTCGGAGACGATGATTTCGAGAAGTTCGTCCGGTGAGTAGGGCGGAACCCCGCAGCAGGCCGCCAGTTCGAGTTCCTTGACCAGCTCGTCGGGACTCATGTCGAACCGTTCGGCCGTTTCGTCGATGGAGGCGTAGCCGTCCTGGTTGATCCAGACCAGGATGGCCAACAGTCGTCGAAGGCGTCCTGCCGTGCTCACGACCTTGCTCATGACGTCGCCCCCGCTCCCCTGCCGGCCATCCGTTCGAGCCGCGTGATCATCGTCTGGCGGACTTCTTGTGGCTCCAGAATCTCGGCATGGTCCAGCAGGTCGACCACCCACGACACCAGGGCTTCGAGGTCGTTGACCACCATATGGATGATCCCCGACCCGTCGGGAAGCCGCTCTGTCAGGGCATCGTCTCCGAGTTCGGCCAACACCCGACCCAACTCGGCCCGGTCGACGGCGATGCGGACGTCCACTTCGTCGGCCGTTCCGAACTGCCAGGGGTCGATCCGGAAGATCGCTTCGGCGTCGAAACCGTCCGGCAAGGACGCACTGCCGGCCCCGGACAGGGTCGGCGTTCCTTCGATCCGGTCCACCCTGAAGGTGCGTCCGTCCTGGCGGTCGAGGTCGTAGCCGACGACGTACCAATGACCACGGGCGAAACGGATGGCGGCGACGTTCACCCGCCGGGATTCCGAGCGGTAGTTGAACGTAGCCGTCGCCCTGGTCCGGACGGCTTCGTAGAGTTGCTCAAGCGCCAGGGTCCCTTCTCCTCCCACGAGGTCGACCCGCGAGACCACCTGGGCGGCCTTGGGCAACGGATCGCCCCAGATTCCCAACTTCAGCAAGGCCTCCCGGCCGGTAGGCTCACCAAGGTGGACACCGGCGATCGCCAGGTTGAGAGCGGCCTGCTCCCTCGGATCGAGATCAAGGGCCGGCAGGTAGAACGTGTCCGGGTTGATCCGGTAGCCGTACTGGGCGTTGCCCGGAACCGAGACCATCTCCACCTTGGCCCCTTCCTTCTCCAGCAGGGCCTTGTCCCGGATGAACGCCGTTCGACGGGCTTCGTGGTTTCCCTCGTACCCGTCCACTTCCTTCGTCAACTGTTCAAGGGTCAGGGGCCGGTTGGTCTGCAGCAGCGCCAACAGAAGGTTGTTCACTCGTTCCAATGCGTCGCGCCGGGCCATGGCCCACAATCTAGAGGACCGGAGCGTTGAGGGAATCGGCTGGCCACCTTGCCGGCATGCTTGCGGTGGCCGATCCGTGGGCCTGGTCCCCATGCCTTCCCGCCTGGGTGATCGTGCTCGCCTTTGGGGTCTCTGTCCCCTTGGCCCATCGGCGCCTCGCACGCCGGTCGACCCGGAGCCAGGTCTGGCCGCAGCGACAGGTCGCCTCCTTCGCCATCTTTCTGCTCCTGCTGGTTCTGGCCACCACGTGGCCCCTGGCCCAGTTGGCCGCCAACTGGTCCTTGTCCCTGCTGATGGTGCAACGGATGCTGCTCGTGCTGCCGGCAGCCGCCTGCCTCCTGCTCGGACTGCCGGCGAGTGTGATCCGGCGACTGACCCGACCGCCGCTGGTGGATGCCACCCTGGAACGCCTCAACCGCCCGGTGCCGGCCATCATCGTGGTGACGGTGATCCTGGTGGGTTCGATGACCATTCCCCTGATCCGGTGGCAGTCAACGTCGGTCGGTGCCCGGGAAGTCATCGATCTGGTCGTCCTCGGCGCCGGATGCGTGCTCTGGCTGCCCGTCGTCGGCCGCGTCCCGGGCCTGTCCCGTCCGAAACCCATGATCCGCTTTGTCTACCTGGTGGGTCAGGCGATCATTCCGGTCTTCCTCTCGTTCGTGTTCATCCTGGCCCGCCATCCCCTCTACCCCGTCTATCGCCACTCCGAGGCGGCCATCGGCCTCGCCCCCATCAACGACCAGCAGGTGGCGGGCTTCGTGTCGAAGCTGAGCATGATCCTCGTCCTCCTCACCGTGGCCGGGGTGGTCCTGGCCCGGGCCCCCATTGACGAAGAGGAGTTCGGCGAGGATGACCCCCTGTTCTGGGACGACGTGGAACGAGAGTTCGAGCGGGCCGACCGCCGGAAGAGGCGACCGCCACGACGCACGGAGCAAGGTCCGATTCCCTAGCATGGCCTCATGACCGCGCGACCCGAACGAGGCGTCCCGCTGCGGGGACTCGTCTCCGGGAGCATTCGGGCCACCGTCGAGCACCGGGGCAACCGGAGCGCCGTGGTGGTTCGGTCGCTCGCCACCGAGCACCGGGGCGCCCTCACTCCCGAAGACGGTGAGACCATCAAGGTGGCCGCCGGGCAAGCGTGCGAGTTGCGGATTCCGCTGGTCCTGGTCCTCGCCACAAGTGGCGCCGATGTTTCCGAGGGCGTGGTCTCGCTCCACGGTTGGGGACTTGCCGCCCGGGCCATCACCGCCTGCTCCGGTCTCGTGCCCATCGTGGCGCTGGTGGACGGTCCGGCCCTGTCCGGTCCGGCCCTCCTGCTCGGATTGGCCGACGTGGTCATCATGACCCCGGCCGCCTACGCCTTCGTGTCCGGGCCCGCCATGGTGGAAGAGTTCACCGGGATCCGGATCGGCCGGGAACAGCTCGGCGGGGTCGCCGTCCACGCCCGGGCCAGTGGACTGTGCACCTTCGAAGTGGCCAGTCTCGGCGAGGGCCTGGACCTTCTCGACCAACTCCTGGCCTGGCTGCCCGGCAACACCGATGAACTTGCTCCCGGATCCGGACCCGACGGCGACGACAATGACCGGCCCGAGTTGAACCAGGTGATCCCCGGCCGGGCCACCAGCTCCTATGACGTTCGACGGGTCGCCGAGGTGTTGGCGGACGATGGCGACCTGCTCGAGTTCGGCCCTCGCTGGTCGCCCCAACTTGTCACCGGGCTCGCCCGCATCGACGGCCGAACCGTCGGAGTGGTCGCCAACCAGCCCCAGGCGTTGGCCGGGACGCTCGACATCGGCGCCAGCCAGAAAGGCGCCCGGTTCGTCCGGTTCTGCGATGCCTTCAATCTGCCGATCGTTACCCTGGTCGACACGCCGGGCTTCCTTCCCGGCAAGGACCTCGAGTGGCGGGGCATGATCCGGCACGGTGCCGAACTGGCCTTCGCCTACGCCGAGGCCACCGTGCCGAGGATCTGCGTGATCCTGCGCAAGGCCTTCGGCGGCGCCTACATCGTCATGGACTCCAAGGGCCTTGGGAACGACCTGTGCTTTGCCTGGCCCTCGGCGGAGATCGCCGTCATGGGGGCCCAGGGCGCAGCCCAGATCCTCTACCGCCAGGCCACCGCCGAAGTACGGATCGAACGGGAGGCCGAGTACGCCGAGCGGTTCCTCACCCCCTGGCAGGCCGCCGAACGGGGGTTCGTGGATGCCGTCATCACGCCGGGCGAGACCCGGAGCGTCGTCATCAGGTCGCTGCGGGCCCTTGCGACGACACGAGAACATCTTCCGGCCCGGAAACACACGATCGGTCCGCTGTAGACGTCGGAGTTCCAACCTGGTCCGGACACCCAAGGACCAGCATGACCGAAAGGGCCACGACGATCGGCGTCCACCAGACCCAGGGTGGGTAGTGCCCGTAGGAGTAGACCTCGACAAAGAGGGCCAGCACCGAGGCCAGGACGAACCGGACCGTTGACCGGCCGGCCGCCGCCAGAACCAGGAACATCAGTGGCGCCATGACGTAGTACGGCGTCATGACCGCTTCGAGAAAGCACCGGGCCGCCAGCACCGTGGCGGCCAGCCAGATCAGGCCGGCCGGGGACGGTGGACGGCGCCACGCCCAGACCGCCACCGCGAGGGCCACCACAAGATCAACCAGGCGACCCGGGCCACCGGCCACTTCGTAGGTGTGGCGGAGTACGTGTTCGGTCGCCACCGGCCGACCTCCGACCAGCACCGAATGGAGGCTCTGGCTGGTCACGATGGGCACCCGGGGTGACCAGGCGATCCATGGCGTCGGGTGGTTGAGCGAAGGCGGGGTTGGTTGGACGACCACCGCCCGCCAGGTGTCGCCCGGATCCGACAGGAAGGCGGCACCGAGCAGACCGGCCGAGGGCACGGCGGAACGCAACGTGAAGATGGCCCGGCGACCCGACGGGGTGACGGCCCAGAAGAGCGGAAACAACATGACCACCAGGGGCTGCATGACGATCCCGAGGCCGAGCAACCACCCGGCCCGGCCCCATGAACCATGGGCAAGGGCGACAATGGTCCAGAGTGCCATCGTGACGGCGAGGGTGTCCTCGCCGTGACCCCACACCGCCGCCGTTGGCCAGGCCAGCACGGCCATGACCACCAGCACCACGTGGGTCAGCCGTCGGTCAATGCCGCGCTCACCGGCCAGGCGTGCCACCGGAAACAACACCGACGCAGCCATGGCCAGCTCGATCGGCTGGAACACCAGGCCGGCCGACGCATGGGGAACGATGAACGGCGGGAACGATTCGGAGAGATGCAGCGCCCCGGTGAACCAGGCGACCGGGGCCAGCAACACCGCCACACCGGGAAACGACACCAGACCGTTGGCTGGAGCGTAGGCCCCACCGATGTCGCCCCATCCGACAAAGTGGGCCGCCCGGTAGATGCCCCAGGCATCGCCACCCACCGTCCAGACCGGCTGGTGCTCGATCATCGGCCCCCACCAGAAGTAGTAGGCCAGACCCGTCAACACCAGTCCCAAGGCCAACGGCCACGCCCAACCGGAGGTTGACCTTGTGTCATTCATGCCCTGAACATCGTCACGTCACCGGATCCGCTTGACGGAATGTTGACGCAACAGTGCCCCCTCCCGAGGAGGGGGCACTGTTCACTTCCCGAACTGCGCCTTGTTAGGCGGCGCAGCGTCAACCCGATCAGGACGGGTAGCCCGTGTTCGACCAGGTGAGCGTGCCGCCCGGCGCAGCGGTGCCACACGAAGCGGCGGTGCCGCCAGTGGCCGAGCCGTAGTGCTCACCGGTGCCGAGGGCACCTGCGGGCAGACCGGCCGTCTCGGCGGCCGTGGTGTCGGCGACCAGCCAGCAGGTGGACGTCTTCGGCGACCAGGTGGCCAGCATGATGGCGTTGCCGTCAGCGGCCGTCAGTACCGTGATCTGGCTCTCGCCCGTCGAGCCACCCGCAGCCACGAACGTCAGGC
>CAITPI010000012.1 GCA_903894295.1 uncultured Acidimicrobiaceae bacterium | reverse complement strand
GTAGCTGTAGATGTCACGGCTGAACAGGGGTACACCGATGAACAACGGGGTGGCCCAGGTCACCCCGGCCACACCGGCCCACGGCAGCGTGAGGGCTCCGGCCCGGGCCACGATGCCCAGTCGCCACCAGGCGGTGGCCAGCAGGACAAACGAGCAGTAGAAGCCGGTATGGGGCACGATCCATCCACTGGTCCAGGACTGGGGTGCGGGGAACCACCAGGCGGGATCGATCCCCCGGGGGATGGCGCCGATCTGCCCGGCGAAGAGCACCATTCCGAGCGACCCGAGTGCGCCCAGGAAAATCAGGGCCAAAAGGGCCACGGGCGATCGGCCGGCGGGCGGTGGACCGGATGGACGGTCGCCGGCGGGGGTGTTCATGCCAGCAGCCCGGACCACCAGTTGATGACGTGGCCGATGAGCGAACTCCACTCGGAGTGGAACACCAGGATGAGGATGAAGGGCAGGAACATCAGGGCCGGTTGGAGGCGGTAGTACTCGGGAAGGAGGCGGGCCGGAATGAACCGTTCGAGTACGGCGGCCCCGTCAAGAGGCGGACAGGGAATCAGGTTGAAGACGCCGAGGATGATGTTGGCCAGGCCGGCCACAAAGACGATCTGGGCGATAAGCGACGGAGGAAGATAGCCGTATCCAACCTCCACCCGGATCGGCGCCGGCGTGATGGCTACGAAGATGAGTCCCATGATGCCGGCGAGGGCGAAGTTGGTGGCTGGGCCCACCAGCGAGACGATCACGATCTCGTCCCGGGGGTGGCGCAGCTGATTCGGATTCACCGGTACCGGCTTGGCCCACCCGTAGGCCCCGAACCCGCTCAGGGACAGGACGGCCGGGACCAGCAGGGTGCCGACCGGGTCGATGTGCTTCAAGGGGTTGAGGGTGAGGCGTCCCATGCGCTTGGCGGTGGCATCCCCGAAGGCCAGCGCCACCACACCGTGGGAGATTTCGTGGATGATGATTGACGGGATCAGGACGCAGAAATAGATGACGTCGATCTCGGCGATCCGGTGGGCCGCCACCAGGTAGACGAGGAGCCCGGCCCCGACAGCCGAAATGATGACCGTGCGTCGGTCGGCCTGTCTGAGGCGTTGCCCCAGGGAAGGTGGTTTGCTACCGGAAGTCACCCGTCGGCCGCTCAGTTGGAGGCGGCGTGGCGGATGCAGAAGGCGGTGGCGGGCATGGCTTCGAGCCGCTCGGCCCCGATGGGCTCGTGGCAGACCCCACAGGTGCCATACGTTCCGTCCTCGATCCGACCGAGGGCGGCTTCGACCTCGTCGAGGGCGTCCCGCAGGTCGTTGGCCAGGATCTCCGCCTCACCCCGTTCCGCCGTCACCTGGGAGGTGTCGGCAAAGTTGGAGTCATACTCCGGGCCCGGCGTTTCGCCGTACCCAAGATCGGCCAACTCGGCTTCCAGTCGGTGACGCTCGGCTTCCAGGGCGGAACGAGGTTCTGCATGGGGTTCGGTGGTCACCCGACGAGCCTACCGCAGCACCGGGGGATCAACCGGCCCGCGGGTGGGAGCGTTCGTAGGCATCCCGGAGGTGATCCCGGCTCAGCCGGGTGTAGATCTGGGTGGTGGCGATCGAGACGTGGCCCAACAACTCCTGGACCACCCGGATGTCGGCGCCGTGGGCCAGCATGTGGCTGGCACAGGAGTGACGCAGCACGTGGGGACTCGTCACCTCCCCGAGACCAACCCGTTGCGCCCGTCGCTCCACGACAGCCCAGGCGCCCTGGCGGCTGAGGCGCCCTCCCCGGCTGTTCAGGAACACTGCTTCGGCGTCGCTGCGTCGCTTCCACCGCACCGGCACCAACTCCGGGCGACCACCGGGGCCCAGATAACGGGTCAAAGCGGCGTGGGCCGGACCGCTCAAGGGAACCAGACGCTCCTTGGCGCCCTTGCCGAAGACCCGCAACAAGCCGTCATCACGGGACAGGTCCCCGAGGGAAAGGCCGACCAGCTCCGAGATGCGGGCACCGGTGCCATAGAGCAGCTCGAGCAGTGCCCGGTCCCGGAGGTCATCAGGCCCGTCACCGGACACCGAGTCCAACAACATGGCGACCTGGCTCTCGTCCAGGGCCTTCGGGAGACGCTGGGGAATCTTCGGGGCCCGAACGTCCAACGTCGGGTCCACTTCCAGCCAGCCCTCGCTCACTGCGAACCGGTAGAAGCCCCGGACGGTCGTGGTCAGACGGGCCCGGGAGGCGGCGGACGTGCCGACGGACTGACGCTCGACCAGGTAGCGCTCGAGATCGGCGGCCGAGGCGGTCAGTGCTTCGGTGCCCTGTTCGGCGCAGTACCGGAAGTAGGCCACAAGGTCCCGGCGGTAGGCCACGAGGGTGTTGCGGCTCCGGCCCTTCTCGACGGCCAGCCAGGTCAGATACTCCTCTGCCTCCCGGGGCAGTTCGGGCATCGTCCGATGGTCCCTAGGAGGTGGTCAACAGCCGTCGTCGGGCCAGAGAGACACCGAGGATGGCGCAGGCGTCGATGATGATGCCGTTGTCCACCCATTCGTCGAATGTCTCCAAGGGCACCGGAACCACGGCGAGTGACTCCTCTTCGGCGCCGTGACGGTTGGTCGGCACCGGTTGGAGATCGCGTGCGAGGAAGATCGAGGAGTACTCGTCACAGAAACCGGGAGTGATCAGACACCGGGTAAGTAGTTCGAACCGACTGGCGGTTACGCCCACCTCTTCGGCCAACTCCCGGCGGGCGGACTCCTCGGCCGGCTCGCCGTGGACATCACACGTGCCGGCCGGCAACTCCAGCACCCAGCGGTCGACCGCCGGTCGATACTGGTGGACCAACAGAACCTCATGGGCGTCGTTGACGGCCACGATCGCCACGGCACCGGGGTGGCGGACGATCGTGCGGTCAAAGACCTGGCCGTCCGGACCTTCGAAGTTGGCTCGTACCATCCGCACGAACCAGGCCTGGTGGACGAGTTCTTCGTCGATCTGACGGAAGGCCGGACGGGGCCATGGGGCCAATCCGGCCGGATCAGGCACCACGGCGCGACCCGACGGCTCAGACAACGGCGCTGAGGTCGATGAGGTGCGGATCGCGACCCTCGGCCCTGACGAGCGCTGCGCCCACGAGTTCCCGGAACAGCGGGTGTGGCTGGTCGGGACGGGACTTGAACTCCGGATGGGCCTGGGTGCCGACCCAGAACGGATGGCCGGGCAGTTCGATGAACTCCACCAGTCGACCGTCCGGGGAAATGCCGGAGCAGACCAGTCCGGCCTGCTCGAGCCGGGCCCGATACCGGCCGTTCACCTCGTAGCGGTGGCGGTGCCGTTCCGAAACGACTTCGCTGCCGTAGGCGTTCGCCACCTGGGAACCAGGCTGGAGCCGGGCGCTGTACGAGCCGAGGCGCATGGTCCCACCCTTGTCCACCACATCCGCCTGGTCGTCCATGAGGTCGATCACCGGATGGGCCGTGGCAGGAGCAAACTCCCGGGAGTTGGCATCTTCCAATCCGACCAGGTTGCGGGCCACTTCGATCACCATGACCTGGAGGCCGAGGCAGAGTCCGAGCAGTGGCAGGTCGTGCTCACGGGCGTAGCGGGCGGCGGCAATCTTCCCTTCGACCCCCCGTTCACCGAATCCGCCCGGGATGACGAGTCCGTCGAAGGACCGGAGTCCGTCCCGGGCGATGATGTCGGGCACGCTGGCTGCCTGTACCCACTCGATCTCGACCTTGGCACCGTGGTGGAAACCGGCATGACGCAACGACTCGACAACCGAGAGGTAGGCATCCGGGAGATCGACGTACTTCCCGATGATGCCGATCCGGACGGGCTTGACGGCGGCGTCCACCTGATGGACCAGCCGTTCCCATCCACTGAGGTCGATCGGATGCTCGCTGACGTCGTATCCGAAGAGGTTCAAGACGTAGGAGTCCATGCCTTCTTCGTGCAACACGAGAGGGATCTGGTAGATGCTGTCGGCATCAACCGCCGAGACCACGGCTTCCATGGGCACGTCACACAGGAGAGAGATCTTGCGCTTCAGGTCTTCGGAGATCATCCGGTCGGAGCGGCACACGATGACATCAGGCTGGATACCCCGACTGCGAAGTTCGGTGACCGAGTGCTGGGTGGGCTTGGTTTTCTGCTCGCCGGACGGCCCAAGGAACGGCACCAGGGTCAGGTGGACATAGCAGACGTTTTCCCGGCCAACGTCACGGCGGAACTGGCGGACGGCTTCGATGAAGGGGACGATCTCGATGTCACCGACGGTGCCACCGATCTCGACGATCACCACATCGACGTCGTCGCCGCCCAGTCGACGGATCCGTTCCTTGATCTCGTCGGTCACGTGCGGAATGACCTGCACCGTCTTGCCCAGGTAGTCACCGCGGCGCTCCTTGGCGATGACCGAGGAGTAGATGCGACCGGTGGTGGCGTTCGACGACTGGGAGAGGTTCTCGTCGATGAACCGCTCGTAGTGACCGAGGTCGAGATCGGTCTCGCCACCATCTTCGGTGACGAACACCTCACCGTGCTCGAAGGGATTCATGGTGCCGGGATCCACATTGATGTAGGGGTCCAGTTTGCACATGGTGACCCGGAGACCCCGGCACTTGAGCAGGCGGCCCAGCGACGAGGCGGTGAGGCCCTTGCCGAGCGAAGAGGACACTCCTCCGGTGAAGAAGAGAAACTTCGTCTCCCTTGCTGGACGTTCCCCAGGGGTCATTTCGGGCACCTCCTGAGGGTACCGGATGTCGGCAACCGTTGTCGCGAACCCCGCGTACCCCTTGGGCTCATCCGGTCACGACACCGCCGGCGTGGCCCAGAAGTTCGGCGGCGTGGCGGCGGGCGGTTGTGCTCGTGGGCTCTCCCGACAACATCCGGCTGATCTCGGTCACCCGGTCCTCCCCCTCGAGTGGCCGGACGGCCGACGTGGTCCGGCCTTCCGATTCGGCCTTGACCACGAGGAAGTGACGGTCGGCGACCGCCGCCACCTGGGGCAGGTGCGTGACCACGAGGACCTGGCCCCGGGCGCCAAGGTCGGCCAACGCCTCCCCCACTGCCTTGGCCGCTTCGCCGCCGAGTCCGGCGTCCACCTCGTCAAAGATCATCACCCTCGGAGCGTCGTTCAGGGCCAGACGGACCGCCAACATGGTGCGGGCCAGCTCACCTCCCGACGCGGTCCGGGCCAAGGATTGGAGGGGTTCCCCGCGGTTGGCTCCGAGCTGGAACTCGACATCGTCAGCCGCACCCTCCCCGTCCACGGCGATGGCGAACCGGGCCGACGGCATGGCGAGTCGCCACAGGGTGGACTCGATGGCCCCCGCCAGTTCCGGAGCAACAGCGCGGCGGGCGTCGGCCACCGTCCTGGCCTCTGTGGCCAGACGTTCCTCGGCGACATCCACGAGTCCTTGCAGGGCGTTGGCCCGTTCCCCGGCTTGTCCGAGGGCCTCGGCCCGCCGTCGGCTCTCGTCGCCATAGGCGACGACTTCGGCCAGCGTGTCCCCGTACTTGCGCTTCAAATCCCCCAGTTGCTGCCGCCGACGTCCGAGTTCTTCGAGGCGCACGGGATCGTCCTCCCAGGTCTCGACGACCGAGCGGAGATCGGTGGCCAGATCACCAAGTTCGGCCATCTGGTTCCTGAGGCGTTGGTCGAAGACGGCCAGTGGACCCTGGGCGGCCAGATGACCCGATGCGCGGGCCAGGACGTCGAGTGCGCTCCCGGCGTCGGACTCTGCCACCAACCCCAGGGCCGTCCGGGCGGCCTGACGGCAGTCCGCCGCCGCCGACAGCCTCGCTTCCTCCTCGATCAGTTCGTGCTCTTCGTTGGGATCATGGAGTCCGGCGTCATCGATCTCGGCGATCTGGTAGCGGAGGAGGTCCATCTCCCGAGCCCGTTCGACCGCACTTCCGCCGAGAAGCGCCTGCTCCGATCGCAGGCGTTGGACTTCCTGTCGGGTCTCGTTGAGTGGCGCAAGGTCGATCCGGCCGAAGTGGTCAAGGGCCTGACGTTGGGCGTCGGAGTGGACGAGGGAGCGGTGTTGATGCTGGCCATGGAGTTCCATCAGGCCCGCCGCCACGTCGGCCAGCGCGGAGACGGCGACCGCATTGCCGTTCAGGTAGGCCCGGCCCCGGCCATTCCGGGCCACCACCCGGGTGAGGATCACATCGTCGTCTTCGTGATCGAGGTGGCCGAATCGGGCCTCGACCCGGGCTTCGTTCGCTCCGGCCCGGATCAGGCCCGCGTCGGCCTTGCCGCCAAGCAGCAGTCCGAGCGCTCCGACGAGCAAGGTCTTTCCGGCCCCCGTCTCACCGGTCAGCGCGGTGAGACCGTCCTCGAACACCACCGAGAGTTCCTCGATGACTCCGAGGTCCCGAACGATGAGTTCGACCAGCACCGGGCGTTGCGCCATCTCGGCCTACCGGTCGGCCAGGGAGAACTTGGCTCGCAGGATGGCGTGGAAATCGTGGGGTCCCACGGTCACCAGACGGGCCGGGTGGGCCCCCTCGCTGCACTCGACCCGGCTGCCGGGCTCGAGCTCGCCGACCGAAATGCCATCAATCACGAGTACGGCCGGACGGGGGGCGAGCACCTCGAGGGTCACCTGCTCGGTGGGCTCGAGTACCAGTGGGCGGTCAAAGAGCATGTGGGGCGAGACCGGGGTGAGGACGATGGCCCGGAGTCGGGGCGAGAGAATGGGGCCACGGGACGAGAGGTTGTAGGCCGTCGAACCGGTGGGGGTGGCCACCAGCAATCCATCTGCTGCGTAGGTGACGAACGGCTGGGCATCGATGTCGGCCCGGATCCGGACGGTGTGGCCCGGAACCGTCTTCTCCACCACCGCTTCGTTGAGGGCGACCATCTCCGCCACCAGGCGGTTTTCGGCGTCATAGGCCCGAACCTCGAGGGTCATGCGCTCCTCGACCTGGTGTTGACCGGCGAGGAACATCTCGAGGGCGGGAACCAGATCCGAGGGTTCACACTGGGTGAGGTAGCCAAGATGACCGATGTTGACGCCCAGAATCGGCACACGGGAGGCCACGGTGGCCGAGACCGCCCGAAGCAGGTTGCCGTCTCCCCCGCAACTGACGACCAGGTCGACATCCTCCATTCCGGAACCGTCGCTCCCGAGTTCAACACCCACCACGCTGTGTCCCCGGCTGACCAGCCAGTCCGAGGCGTCGGCCGCGATCGCCGCAGCTTCGGGTCGGTTGGGGTGCACCAGGAAGGCGAAGCGGGCCATACCTCTATCCTTGCTGAATCTCGGGTCGCAGGCGCGCCATCGCCGAGTCGACGAGTTCCCGGTCCATTTCGGGGGCCGGAGAACCCGTCTCCCGGCCGGGGATCCCGACTCTCCCCCACACAAGGAACTCCACGTTGCCGGCGTGTCCGGTGATCGGCGAGGGCATCGCCCCGAGTACCCCGGTGCCGGCCTGGCGCAGGCCCTTGATGGCTTGGGCCAGGGCAGCCGCCTGGACCTCGGGATCCCGGATGACGCCCCGGCCCCGGGATACCTCGACCCGGCCGGCTTCGAACTGGGGTTTGACCAACACCACCAACGGAGAGCCGGTCCGAACCAACGGTCCGGTCAGGGCGTCCACCACCCGGGACAGCGGGATGAAGGAAAGGTCGGCCACGGCCAGATCCACCGGAACACCGTCGAGGTCGTCCAGCGTCACATCCCGGATGTCCAGACGCTCCCGACACGTCACCTTCGAATCAGCCCTCAGGCGGGCGTGCAGCTGGCCGTGGCCCACGTCGACGGCGTAGACATGGGCCGCCCCGGCCTGCAGCAGGCAGTCGGTGAATCCCCCGGTGGACGCACCGGCGTCCAACGCCCGACATCCCGAGACGTCAAGCGAGAACCCTTCCAGGGCGGCGGCCAACTTTTCACCACCACGACCGACGTAGCGCACTACCGAAAGAAGTTCCACCGGTTCCGAAGGTGCCACCAGTCGGGCCGGCTTGTCGGCCACCGAACCACTCACGATCACGTGACCCTGCTGGATCAGTTCCACGGCCTGGGGCCGGCTGGCGGCCAGTCCCCGGTCAACCAGCACCCGATCCAGCCGGCGACGGACCGGGTTCAGAGAGCCGCCTTGGACCGATGCCCGGGATCGCCTGCGCGGAGATCCGGAACCTTCTCTCCGGCCTTCTTTCCGGCCTTCTTTCCGGCCTTCTTTCCGACTTTGGCCGACTTGGTCTTTCCGGAACCGGCCTTCGATGAGGCTCCGGTCGCTGCCTGCCCGGGGACGCTTTCGATCACGAACGGCGGCCCACCGTCAACGGGGCCGGGGCCGGAGACTTCGGCCACCTTCGACTTCTTCGGGGCTTTGGCCGCCTTGCCCGATGGTTGCTTCGACGGGTTCCTCTGCATCGGGGAGTCGTTCCGCTTCCCGGACGGGCCCGACGCCTTCGCCTTCGCCTTCGACCCGGAGCCAGATGCCTTTGATTCCTTGGCCCCCTTCTCCGTGTCGGCTGAGGTCACCTTCGCCTTGGCTTTCGTCGGCGCAGCCGTCTCAACGGCCACCTTCGTCGAGGGCAGTTCGGTACTCGAATAGGGACGGGTGCCGGTCCGGGGCGAAGCCGTGGCGGGTACCGGCGCCGGGTGCTCCCCTTCGGCGCCGGAGCGACCGAGCAGGCGGGCGACCTGACGGGCCACCGATTCGACCGACCCCATACCGAGGGCGTCCAGTTGGCTCCCGACCTCGAGACGGATCTGGGCGACCAGGGTCTCCTGGAGGCGAAGGCTGCGACCCACGAGGTCATCCACCCGGGACCTGGCATCCTGGGCCCGGACTTCGCCGGTGGCCACCAACGCAGCCACCAGTTCTTCTGCCTTCGCACGGGTGATGGTGGTGACGAACTGGCCGGTATCGAGGGCCCGCTGCCATGGATCTTGCTTCATGGAGGGCAATCTACCGGCCATCATCCCCGGACGGTAACCCGGCCACCAGGGCGACAAAGGTCGGCACCCTCAGGCAGACCGGAACATGGTCGACGGCGGTATCGGGGCTGGTGACACCGGAATCCACCAGAACGAACGGCACGGAGAGTCTCTCCGCCAGCTTGCCGTCGGTGCCCGGCTGGTCCCCGACGAGCACCATGGAGACCGACCGGGAGCCATGGCCGGTCCGGGCCTCGATCAGTTCAACCGTGGCGTCGTGAGGCTTGCCGGCAACGGTGGGGGCAACGCCCGAAGCCGTGGCCACCGCGGCCAGGATGGCTCCGGAACCGGCGGTCAGCCCGGTGGGGGTCGGATGGGTCGGGTCTTCGTTGGTGCCGATCAGGCGACCCGAGGATCGGGCGGCATCGGCGGCCCGGGAGACCGAGTCGAAGTCGAAGTGATGGGTCCAGCCGACCACGGCAGCGTCATACGGTGGTTCCTCCACCATCACGACGCCCCGGGCAGACAACGCCTCGGCCACGCCGTCTTCAGCCAGTACGTTGACGCGCTCGCCGGCCGTGAGCAGCGACGCCGCGGCTTCGGCCGAAGTCACCAGATCTTCCGGTGTGGCCTTGATGCCCACATCGGCCAGCCGTTGCAGAAGTACCGCCGTGGTCGGGGCCGAGTTGTTGGTCACAAAGAGCAGTCGGCGGTCTTGCTGCCGCAACGTCTCCACCGCCGTTCCCACGTCTCCGATGGCGGTACCTGACAGCCAGACCACTCCGTCAAGGTCGATGATCCACCATTCGGCGGCCGCCACCGCCGTCCAGGCGGAATCTTTGTTCATGAAGACCCACGATGGCAGGAAACCGCTGGAGGGTAGGTCGAGCCGTACCGGTTGCCCCGGGAATGTCGCCACGGCCCGGCGTCGGAAGCGGGCGTCAGGTCAGGCACCCAACTAGACCGCATAGAGGTCGCCGTTGGCCCCTTTGATGACCTGTACCCGGGCCAATCCGGTTGGCGACGGGCCGGTAAGGACGGCTCCGGTGTCGGGGCTGAACTCCGAGCCATGACACGGACAGATGATGACCTTCGATGATGGGAGGTAGGAAACCGTGCAGCCGGCATGAGGACATACGGCGTCAAAGGCATGGAACGTGTCGGCCGCCGTCTGGATGACGAGACCGGGGTCGCCACTCCCGGGAACGGTGAACGTGGCCGATCCGTTGACCGGCACCTCACTGGCGGGGCCAAGTTTGGTCCCTTTGGGAGCCGGGCCCGACAACGTGGTCGAAGTGCCCGGGGCCGTGGTGGACGTCGTGGTTGGTGTGCCACTGCTGCCCGACGCCCCCGACGCCCCCGTTGCCCCCGTTGCCGACGTGGTGGTTGAGTTCGCCGCCCGTCCGATCAGGGCGGTGGCGCCGCTCAGCACAACCGCACCACCAGCCACCATGCCGGCCAGCACCCCCCGTCGGGGAACCGTCATCCCGGCCGGCGCTCGACTGGCCCGACCGGGGCGCCCGCTGGTCGCCTTCGACGCGGCAGCCGCCAGCCAGGTGTCGAGGGCCGGAGCATCGGCCGCACCGAGGATCAAAAGCGGCGTCCAGGCGAACAGGAAGACGATGTCGGCTCCGGTGAAGTAAGGGGAGGCGTTGAAACTGATGGCGAGGAACAGACCCAACGAGAGAAGCACGCCACCCAGGGCTGCGATCCGGGTGAAAAGACCCAACAGGGCACCCACGCCCACCGCCACCTCACCGAGGGCAATGACCAGACCGACGGCCGAAGCGACCGGGAGGAGCAGGCTCAACAGCCCGTGCACCGGACTGGTGTGGATGGCACCTTCCATCTGGGCGTGGATCGAAGTGGCACTGGCACTGTTGAAGAAGTCCGGGTTCGAGAGCTTCTGCAGACCGGCATAGAGGAACGTGACGCCAAGGAAAAGACGCAGCGGCATCAGGGCCCAACCCGACCTGACCTTCCCACTGTCGTCGCAGACAACTTGTCGCATGCCGGAAGGGCGTTGTGATTGAGGTGGCTGATTTCGTGGTGTGTTGGCTGCCATGGCCAAAGATTAGTGGTCGCGCCCTGGTTTTCACGGTTCAGGTTCCAATGCCCAACCCCCCACCTCGGGTGAGGCGTGATGGTCGCCACGAAGACGGCGATGTCGGGGTCGTTGTCGACCGGGTGTTGTCACCAAATCCTCTACGCTGAAGACGTGGAACAAGTGGCTGGCCTGACCGGGGCGACCAACACGGAGAGCAACACGGAGAGCGTGGAGCCCGTCTCCGAATCCGGACCGTCGCCCACCCGCGCCGTCCGGTCTACACGTCCCCGTTCGGCGGCCGACCAGCGCATGCGACGTCTGCTCCGGATCCCCGAAGCCCGACCGTCGGTGCCGGAATCCTCGACGAACCGGATCTTCGGAGTGTCCATCGTCCTGTCCGCCTTCCGCTGCATCCTGACCTACCTGCTGCTTCCGGTCGTTCTGCCGGCGGTTGGACTGACCCAGGGATGGGGTCCGTTGGTGGCCATTCCCATCGGCGTCCTGGCGCTCGTCTTCGACGCACTGGGCATCCGTCGCTTCTGGTTGGCCGACCACCACCGGCGCTGGGCGTTCTCGGCTCTCTATGCCGTGGTGGGAGCCATGGTCTTCATCCTCCTGGTGGCCGACATCGTCCACGTCATCGCCCGATAAGCGGCCCTTTTCAGCTGAGGTCTGGGCACCACCCGATGCCGGTGTTCTTGAATCTTCGGTCGGAAGGAGTCCGACCGGTCAGGGCGTCACGATCGGAAAGTTTCTCTCCGGGGCCACCACGTACGACCGGAGTTGGTCGAGGACCGCTTCGTCCCCGGTGATCTCGACGCCGTCACGGCCAAACCCGCCGACCAGAGCCAGCAGTTGGCCCTTGGTGAGTCGGAGATGCACGTCGACCGGCCCCGGGGACTCCACCCGACGGTGGGACAGGACGCCGTTGGCCAGCGTGACGAGATGTTCCTCTGCGAGGTCGGTGAAGAAGAACCCGAGGCGCAAGGTGGCGTCCCAGGCTCGGGGTCCGTCGAGACGGATGGCCATGGCATCGAAGATCTGGTCCGGGGTCAGGGCCAGCAACAGGTGGATCGACGGGGTCGGCTCCCCCTGGGACGAGACACCGTTCCGCAGCTCGAGAGCGCCGGTCAGGTAGAAGTTCCGCCACGTGGCGTTCTCGGCACCGTGGCCAAGATGGTCGTAGACCTCCGCCAGGGCCAGACGGGGTTCTTCCCGATCGGGCTCGGCCATGACGACGTGGTTGAGGAGTTCGGCCGCGAACCGGTAGTCGCCTTCGGCGACGAACTGCCGGGCCGCCTCCACGGTGGCCGTCACTCCTCCGATGGCGCGGAGGTAACGCTCGGCCCGGGCGACCGGCGGATGGGTCCACAGGTCGGCCGGATTTCCGGAGAACCACCCGAGGTACCGCTGGTAGACGGCTTTCACGTTGTGACTGGTCGAGCCGTAGTAGCCGTGGGTGTGCCAGGCCGCCTCGAGGGTGGGCGGCAGCTCCAGTTCTTCGGCGATCTCCGGCCCGGTCATGCCGATGTTGATCATGCGCAGGGTCTGGTCGTGGAGGTACCCGTAGAGATCGCGCTGGAGGGACAGGTACTCGGCGATCGCCTCCTGACCCCAGGTCGGCCAGTGGTGGGAGGCAAACGCCACGTCGCTGCGTTCACCGAAGAGTTGCAGGGCTTCGTTGAGATACGCCGCCCAGCGACGGGCGTCGCGCACCTGGGCCCCGCGGAGGGTCACCAGATTGTGCATGTTCCGGGTGGCGTTCTCGGCGAGGCACAGGGCCCGATGGTCCGGGAAGTAGAAGTTCATCTCGGCCGGGCATTCGGTGTCGGGCGTCAGGTGGAACTCGATCCGTACCCCGTCGATGACCAGCTCCTGACCACTTTCGGTGATGCTCACCGTCGGGGCCAACAGGCCAATCGAACCCGCCGAGGTCGCCATTCCGAGCCCGCACCCGACCTGGCCTTCCGGACCCTTCTCGAGAAGGTTCCCGTACATGTACGAAGCCCGCCGACCCATGGCGATGCCCACGTAGACGTTCTCGGACACCGCCGACTCCATGAAGCCGTCCGGAGCGACCACGGGTCCTTCGCCCTCGTAGATCCCGAGCACGCCGCCAAAATGGTCGACGTGGGCGTGGGTGTAGATGACCCCGGTCACCGGTCGCTGACCCCGGTGGTCCCGGTAGAGGGCGAGGGCGGCGGCAGCCGTCTCCTCCGAGATCAACGGGTCGATCACGATGACCCCGGCATCCCCTTCGACCAGCGTCATGTTCGAAAGGTCGAACCCCCGTACCTGGTAGATGCCCGGCGTGACCTCGTAGAGACCGTGTCGGGCCACTAGTTGACCCTGGCGCCAGAGGCTGGGATGGGCCGTGGGTGGGCAGGGGTCCTCGAGGAACGCATAGGCCTCGAGGTCCCACACCGTCCGGCCTCCGGCCTGGGCGATGACGGAATCTTCCCTGGTGCCAATGAAGCCCCGGTCGGCATCGGCGAAGTCCGGATGTGCATGATCGATCGACATGACCAGAGCCTTGCAGATCCAGCCTCACCGACCAGTCAGATCGGGACCGGTTGGCCGATCGGGACCGGCTGGTGGGCGGACGGAGTCAAGGCAGCGCGACGCCCCGGCCCGGGAAAGGAACCGGTTCGGAACGGTTCGGACCGGTCAGGATGCGAAATCGGGCAGCATCGCGGTGGAGATCTCCTGTCGACCGACGCCCAGAAGCAGCAACGCCTGGGTGGCAACCTCCACTTCTTCCTCGCCACTGGCCAGCATGAGGATGCTGCGCAACGCTTCGAGCCGCGATGCGGTGTCGTCGAAGCCCCGCCGGCGCTGCAGGGTCTGCTCCCATGAGGTGGGATGGATGACGTGCATGGTTCCTCCAGAACGTTCGCCCGACAGAACTTCAGGAGATATCGGCACATTGGCCTGACGGCTTGAGCACCCCGGGACCGCGACCACGGGGATCGACCGCCAGTGGCGCCCTACTGCTCCGGCAGGTCGAGTCCCTGGGGGGTCCGCAGCTTCTCGATGGTGGACCGGAACATCTCGGTCCGGATCCGCCGGAGGGTGGCGCCGGCGACGTCGGCCAGTCCCTCGGCCCGGGTGCGACCCAGATCGGCGAGTTCGGACTCGGCCACACTGGCCTGGACGATTCCGGCGGCGAGGGCGTCATCTCCGCCGTAACGGGCGCCCTGGGTCATGGCCTCGTGACTGGTCTGGGGCGGAAGCTTTTCCCGGATCAACGACGACATGCCGGGGGCGAACGGGATGCCGATCGCCACCTCGGGCAGACAGAAGAACCCGCGGTCCTGGCGCATCATCCTCACATCGTGGGCCAGGGCGAACAGGGCGCCACCGGCATAGCAGTGCCCCTGGATGACGGCCACCGACTGGACCGGGAGGGTCAGCAATTTGGCCAGAAGCTCCTGGTAGGCGGCGACATAGCCGGGGAGATCGTCCGGGTGGGCCAGCATCCAGTCGAGGTCGAGTCCGTTCGACCAGAACTTCCCGGTGGCCACCGTCACGAGGGACCGCGGTCCCTCGGCTTCGGCCACCGCCACGAGTGCTGCATCCACCTCTTTCATCCACTCGACGGTGAACCGGTTCTCGCCATCGCCCAGATCCAGGATGTACAGCTGACCTTCTTGTCGCAACACGTTTCTTGCACCTCTTCCCTATCGGTTCCCGAGCCGGAACCGGCCTCGCAGCAGACAGATGTCGCTGACATCCTTGCACCAACGGCAACCACTACCGGCCGTGGTGGCATCCTCCCCGCCGGATGGGGTCGACCATGGACGGTCTGAAGGACTCCCCGGCGCGCCACCCACCGACCGGTTCTCACCTAACCTGTGTCTGTGCCTGCCCCGTTGACCTTTTCCCGCGCCACAATCTGGGGAGTCGGTCACGTAGACGCCCCCGAAGTCGTCACCTCTGACTGGATTGACGAGCAGTTGGCTGAGACCTACGAACGCTGCGGAGTTCGACCCGGCCTTCTGGCATCGGTCGCCGGCATCGAGGAACGACGTTGGTGGCCCCAGGGCGTCTCGTTCGACGAAGCCGCCGCCATGGCCGGTCAGGTGGCGTTGGACAACGCCGGCGTGCGGCCCGAGGACGTCGATCTGCTCATCTCCACGTCGGTCTGCAAACACCATCTCGAGCCGAGTGTGGCTTGCGCCGTGCACTTCCGGCTCGGTCTTGCTCCGACGTGTGTGAACTTCGATCTCGGCAACGCCTGCCTCGGATTCATCAACGCCATGCACGTGGCCGCGGCAGCCATCGAGACCGGCCAGGCCAAGTGCGCCCTGATCGTGGACGGGGAAGGAAGCCGCCACACCCAGATGGCAACCATCGAACGGCTGCGCCGGAATGACGCAACCCTGGGCGACGTGTTCGCCCAGTTCGCGTCGCTCACCCTCGGCTCCGGCGGAGCGGCGATGGTCATGGGCGCCCCCCGGGAAGGCAGCCACGCCTTCGTCGGTGGCATCACCCGGGCCGACACCCGACACCATGATCTCTGCGTCGGCGACCTCGACCAGATGCGCACCGACACGGCAGGCCTGCTCGAGAGCGGACTGGCCCTGGCCGAAGACGCCTATGAAGCCGCCAAGGCGGCCGGATGGCAGTGGGAAGACTGTGACCGCTACGTCATGCACCAGGTCTCGGCCGTGCACACTGCGAAACTCTGCGAGCTGCTCGGAGTCGACATGGCCAAGGTCCCGCTGGCCTATCCCCGGCAGGGCAACATGGGTCCGGCCGCCGTGCCCCACACGCTGTCCACCATCGCCGGGGAGATCGAGCCCGGAGAACGGATCCTTCTGATGGGAATCGGCTCGGGCCTCAATTGCGCCGGCGCCGAGCTGCTCTGGTAAGCGGTGGCCCGCTCCTCCCGACCGAGGGAAGACGCCCAGCCGTCAGCCACCGATCTCCGGTCCTGGGGACTCGATCCGGCCTGGTCGCGTCAGGTGACCTTCTCGGTCCGCCCGGACAGCGATCCGGTCACCTGGCATGTGCTCGACACCGGAGAGCCGAAGGATGGCGATGGACCCACACTGGTCTGCGTCCATGGCAACCCTTCCTGGTCCTACCTCTGGCGGGACGTTCTTTCGACGTTGGGTCGCCGGTACCGGGTCGTGGCGGTGGACCAGACCGGCATGGGATTCTCCGAACGGACCGCTCCCCGTCGGCTGGCCGAGCGGGTCGAGGAACTCGTCGCCTTCTGCCGGGCCGAGACCACCGGGCCACTGGTGTTGATCGCCCACGACTGGGGCGGACCGGTCGCCGTCGGGGCCTCGGCGTCGCTTCCGGTGGTGGCCATGGTGCTCTCGAACACCGCCGTCGCCAAACCGGCCGACGTCGCGGTCCCCCCGCTCATCGCGTCAGCTCGCCGGTTTGTCGACCTTTCGTGTCGCCGCACGACCGCCTTCGTGGCGGGCGCGGCGGCCATGACCCAACGATCGCACCGGGCCGCCTTGCTTGCCCCCTACCGCTCGACCCGGAGACGGCAGGCCATCGGTGACTTCGTGGCGGACATTCCGGTCTTTCCGGGCGACCCTTCGGCGGCGGCGCTGGCCTCGTCGGCCGCTGCGCTCGCCACGTTCGCCGGACCGGTCCTCCTGGTCTGGGGTGGACGGGATCCGGTCTTCCACGACCGGTTCCTACGGGATCTCCGCCAACGCGTCCCCGGGGCCGACGTGCACTACGAGCCGTCGGCCAGCCACTTCCTCCCCCTCGACGTACCCATTGGCTCCCTGGTCGGCGCCTGGCTGGAGAACACCGACGTCACGGAGGCGGCCGGGGACCGTGACGGTGCATCGGTGGCGATCGGGTCGGCCCACCCGGTCGAACCGGCCGACCTCGCGCCATCGGACGGCGCCTCGCTGCTGGCCGACCTGGATCGACGCCACGACGACCACGGCTTCGTCTACCGCGGCCCGGACGGCGACCTGACGTGGTCCGACCTCCACACCAAGTCCCTCCTCGCGGCCCGGGTGTTGGCAGCACACGGAGTGGCAGCCGGAGACCGGGTGGCTCTACTCGTGCCACCCGGGGCCGATCTCCTGGTGGCCTCCTGTGCGCTCTGGCGGGTTGGCGCCGTGCCGGTCGTGGCCGAGGCGTCGGCTGGCCTTCGGCCGCTCCGTCGCCTGTTGCGGGCCGCCGCCGCCCGCCACGTGGTCGCTCCTCGCCGGATCCTGACGGCGGCGGTGGCCGGGCGCATGACGCCCGGTGCCCAGAGGTTCACCTGGGGCAGGTTCCCCCGCAGCATCGACTTCGACCGTCCGGTTCCGGCGTCCACAACCATGGACTTTCCCTCTCCCGATCCCGACGATCTGGCCGCCATCGTCCACACCTCGGGAGCAACCGGACCGGCCAAGCCCGTGTGTTACACCCACGGGGCCCTCCTCGCCCAACGGGGTGTCATGCGGGCCATGGTGGGCCAAGGTGAAGACGAAGCCTTCACCACGTCGTTCGGCGCCTTCATGCTCCTCGCTCCGGCGTTGGGCCTGGTTGGGGTGCGACCGGACTTCGATGTCAACCACGCGTCGGAACTCGATTTCGACACCCTGGCCGGGGCCCTCGGCCTGGCTTCGGTGACCACGGCCTGGCTGTCCCCGGCGTCGGCCCGTTCCATCGTGGCCACGGCCGGTGGTCGACGTCTCGGGCTTCCCGTCACCTTGCTGGCGGGCGCACCGATCCCGGCATCGCTGGCCTCGGCCGTGGCCGCCGTCACCGGTGGTGAGGTCCGGGCCCCCTATGGCATGACCGAGGCGCTCCCGCTGACCGACGGGATCAACCCTGAGGCCACCGGACCGTTTGGCGGCACGGCCACCGGGGCACCGCTGCCGGGTGTGGCCGTCGTGATCGAACGTCTCTCTGCTCCCGGTGAGTGGGTCGCCGACGACGAAGACTGGGGAGAGATCCTGGTCTCGGCGCCCTGGATGTTCGCCGGCTACGACTCGAGGTGGCAACAAAACACCGAGCACCGGGTCGTCATCGACGGTCGCCGGTTCCACCGGACCGGCGACGTGGGCTACCGGCACGATGGACAACTCTTCCAGTTGGGCCGGAGGACGCACGTGATCGAGACTCCCCTTGGCCTACGGTCACCGGTGGCGCTCGAACAGCCGGTCGAGACGGCCCTTGGCACTCCGGTGGCCTTCGTCGGTGTCGGACCCAAGGGAGCCCAGGTGCTCGTCTGTGTCCTCGAGGATTCCGGTGATCTCCGCCTGGCCGACGATGAAACGGCCCACCAGGTTCGATCGGTCGGCAGCGAACCGGTGGCCGCCGTGCTCAGGGGATCGCTCCCCACAGACCGACGGCACGAGTCCAAGGTGGATCGGGTCGCGTTGGCGGATGCGGTCTCGGACTTTCTGGCGGGCCGATGAGCAGCTTCGATTGGCCTTTTTGGCCATGAAGATCCTCGTGACCGGTGGCACCAGCCTGCTCGGGGGAACCGTCGCGCAACGGTTGGAGTCCCGGGGTCATGACATCACCTGCTTCCAGCGTCGGAGCAATCCCTGGGGACTACGGGACGTGCTTGGTGACATCCGGGACCGGGACCAGGTCATCGGCGCCGTTGCCTCCCACGATGCCGTGGTCCATCTGGCTGCCCTCGTAGCCCCGAAGCCACGCTGGGCCGATGCCTTCGCCGTCAACGTCACCGGTACCGAGAACATCCTGGCCGCCGCCTCGAGTACCGGGCGTCTCGTCCATGTCTCGACCCCGTCGGTCGCCTTTGGCGACCGGCCGGCGATGGGCGAGGCGGTCGGGCTTCCCGACTACCGGGGCAAGGATGCCTACGCCCACACCAAGGCCATCGCCGAACGACTGGTTCTCGAGCGGACGGCCGTGCCCACGGTGGTGATACGGCCCCACCTGGTCTGGGGGCCGGGCGATGCCCAGTTGGTGGGCCGCGTGGTCGTCCGGGCCCGCCGGGGCGCGGTGGTCCTTCCCGATCACGGTCGGGCCCTGATTGACACCACCTACATCGACGATGCGGCCGCCGCCATCGTCGCCGCGTTCGAGAACGCCACCGCCGGGAACGAGGCGACCGGTCGGGCCTGGGTCGTCACCGGCGGGGACCCCCGGCCCCTGGCCGAACTGCTCGGTGGCATCGTCCAGGCGGCCGGTCTGGACGTCCGTCCCCGCTCCCTTCCCGCACCGTTGGTCGGCCGGTTGGGCCGGTGGTGCGAGGCGCTCTGGCCCGGCGACGAGCCACCACTCACCTACTTCGCCGCCCGCCAACTCTCCCTCGCCCACTGGTTTGACCAGCGCGAGACCCGTCGGGTGCTCTCCTGGCAGCCCGAGGTCGACGTGGACGAAGGTCTCAGACGGCTGACGGAGTGGTTCGGGCGTCAACCCGGCTGAAGGCGACCGGGGTCGACGGCTGGTCAGGGACGCGCCGCTCGCAACTGTTCTTCCAGCCCGGCCGGAACGAAGTTGTTCTCCGAGGTGGTCTCGGCCTCCACGAGTTCCACCAACCGCTCCGACACCTCGACCGGATCCATCTGGGAGCCGGTAACGAAGCCGCCGATCATCTTGAAGAGCTCCGACTCGCTGTGTCCGAGGGCGCCTTCGCCGAACCATTCCCACATCGAGTCGGCCATGCGGTCGTTGAATCCGGTGGCATAGGGACCCGGGTTGACGAGGGTCACGTCGATTCCCTTCGGGGCCAACTCGGCCCGGAGGGCTTTACCCATGGCCTCAAGGGCGTGCTTGGTCATGGCGTAGGGGCCGAACGTCGGCGCCGCCATCACCCCGGCGATGGACGACATGATCATGATGCGGCCACTGCCCTTCTTTGCCATGGCCGGCACGGCCCGTTGGGTGATGTTCAACGTCCCGAACACGTTGACCTCGAAGAGGCGGCGCACCCTCGCCAGGGGCACATCGGCCAGCGGCCCGGTCTCCCCCACCCCGGCGTTGTTGATCAGCACGTCGAGGTCGTAGTGGCCGACAACGTCCACATCATCGGTGGTGATGTCGATCTTCACCACCTCGAGTTCCGGCGCCTCCGCACCGAGTGCCTCGGCCTGGGCCAGGGTTTCGGTGGCGGCGATCACCCGATGGCCCCGTGCGGCAAGGGCGATGGCGGCCTGTCGTCCGAAGCCGGAACCGGCACCGGTGATGAGAACGGTCTTGGTCATGGCTGCCACGTTAGAGCGTTGGGAACCCTCCAGCGGCCCGACGGCCCACCTGAGGACGAGCCGGTCACCGACCGATCCGAAAGGTCATGGGCAGAGTGACGCGGGAAGTTATGGGGGTGCCCCGAGGCCGGACGACAGAGGTTGGTTGGCCCATCGGCCATGGGAATGTGCCTGAATGACTGTTTAGTACGCGCTACCATTCGGTCGAGAGCAACCTGGGAGGGTGTCATGGCCAAGATTGTGTGCGTGCTGTACGAAGACCCGGTGGACGGATATCCCACGTCCTACGCCAGGGACGATGTCCCGGAGATCACCTCGTATCCGGGTGGCCAGACCGCTCCGACGCCCAACGCCATCGACTTCACCCCGGGCGAGTTGCTGGGCAGCGTCTCGGGTGAACTCGGACTGCGCCCCTACCTTGAGGGCCTCGGGCACACATTCGTCGTCATCAACGACAAGGACGGCGCCGACTCGGAGTTCGACCGGGAGCTCGTCGATGCCGACGTGGTCATCTCCCAGCCGTTCTGGCCGGCCTACCTCACGGCCGAGCGGATCGCCAAGGCCCCCAACCTGAAGTTGGCCATCACCGCCGGCATCGGATCCGACCACGTCGACCTCCAGGCGGCCATCGATGCCTCCCTGACGGTGGCCGAGGTGACCTACTCCAACTCCATCTCGGTGGCCGAGCACGTCGTCATGATGATCCTCGGACTGGTCCGCAACTACCTGCCGTCCTACCAGTGGGTCATCAAGGGCGGATGGAACATCGCGGACTGCGCCGCCCGCTCCTACGACCTCGAAGGCATGACGGTCGGCAGTGTGGCGGCCGGACGGATCGGCCTGGCGGTGCTGCGCCGCCTGAAGCCCTTCGACGTGAAGTTGCACTACACCGACAAGCACCGTCTCGACCCGGCCATCGAAGAGGAACTGGGTCTCACCTACCACGAGAGCGTGGAGGACATGGTGGGAATCTGTGATGTGGTCACCATCAATGCGCCACTCCATCCCGAGACCGAGCACATGTTCAACGACGCCATGTTCGCCCGGATGAAGCGGGGCGCCTACCTGATCAACACCGCCCGCGGCAAGATCTGCGACCGTGACGCCGTGGTGCGGGCCCTGGAGTCGGGACAGCTGGCCGGCTACGCCGGTGACGTGTGGTTCCCGCAGCCCCCGCCGGCCGACCACCCGTGGCGGACCATGCCGCACCACGGCATGACCCCCCACATCTCGGGCACCTCGCTCTCGGCCCAGGCCCGCTACGCCGCCGGCACCCGGGAGATCCTCGAGTGCTTCTTCGAGGGTCGGCCGATCCGGGACGAGTACCTCATCGTGGACAACGGATCCCTGGCTGGCACCGGTGCGAAGTCCTACACCGCCGGCAACGCCACGGAAGGCTCCGACGCCACGGCGTGAGATCGCCGTGAGCCGTGCGGTCCCGGGGTCAACCGGCGGTGCTGTCCGGGAAGGCACCACCAGGCAGTGAAACTCCCCCTCTCCCCGGACGACCTTCATGGTCACCCGGGGAGAGACGTTTCATGGTGGATCCGGGTGGAGCGCCACTACTGTTGACCCATGACCCTGAGCGTTCGGGAAGGACGGGTGTTGGGCTGCCTGGTCGAAAAGCAGCTCACGACCCCACAGCAGTATCCACTGACCGCCAACGCCCTGGCTTCGGCGTGCTCCCAGGCCACCAACCGGCATCCGGTGATGGAGATGGACGAAGCGGACGTACTCGCCGGCGTCGACGGCCTCAAGGCGGCCCACCTGGCCCGGGTCGTACTGCCGGTCTCCGGGCGAACGGTGGAGCGGTTCCGGCACGTGCTCGACGAACAGCTGGGCCTGACGACCCAGGAAGTGGCCCTGTTGGCCGTGTTGCTGCTCCGGGGTGCCCAGACGGCCGGTGAGTTGCGGGGCCGGACCGGCCGGATGGTGGAGTTTGCCGGCGTGGAGCAGGTCGCCGACATCCTGGCTGGGCTGTCCCGGCGGGAGGAGCCGTTGGTGGCCCTTCTTCCCCGGCGTCCGGGTCAGAAGGAAGACCGCTGGATCCAGTGCCTTGCCGATGACCCTGAAGTCAACCCATCAGACCGGTGGCTGGAGACGGAAGCCTCGGAGGACGTGTCGGCACCCGAAGCCGTGTCGAACCTCGAGGCCCAACTGGCGGATCTCAGGGAAGAAGTCGAACGGCTCCGTGGCGACTTCGAGGATCTGCGTCGCCAACTCGGCGCCTGAGGTTCTCCTTCACACAGCGTCAGGGCGACGGGACCACCGACGAGCCAGACCCGCCCGGGGACCCGACCGGCCGCCGCAGGATGCATGTGGTGTGACCGTACTCGGCGAAGGCGGTCGAGAGTTCCCATCCTTCCAGCGAGAGGGCGTTCAGCATCAGGACCGTTCGGGCGGAGTCGTCGAGGGCGTTGATGGCCTGTTCCTCGGCCTTGACCGACTCCTTGGACTGACCGGCGGCCCGGGCGGCTTCCAGGCGATCCTTGTGCCAACGGAAACCGTTGGTGCAGAGGTACTCATACGGCACGACGTTGTTCTCCCTGGCTCAACAACATCATGCCACCCACAAGAGCACCATGCAGCACCGGACCGGTGACTGCCTGGGACGAATCACCAAAGGCACGCCAGTCCATCTGAAGGCCACCCTGGTGCCAGGCCGTCAACCCGTGCGGGCCGGCCAACCGGGTTGGCCAGCAACAACGCGCCGATCGATCAGCCGACGACGGTCAGAGCAACCGGATCGGTGGCGGTGATGGTTTGCTTCGTCTTCTTGTGACCCACCACCGTGGTGATCGTCTCGGACACCTTGACCTCGAGAGTCACCGGTCCGACCGCATTCTTGGCCGACAAGGTTCCCGCCAGGACTCCCTTGGAGGACAACGACAACCCCTTGGGCAGGCTGACCTTGGTCCACTTGACCGACGTCACATACGGGCTGGCGCTCGGCGCCACGGCAAACGGAACAAGTTGGACCGGCCCAAAGGCCTGTCCCGGTGTGGCCGTCGGAAGCGGGGAAAACGCGACGCCAAAGACGGAGGGCACGAAGACCGAGCCGGCGGTGCACGGCCCGGAACTGGACACACCACGTTGATCACCGGCCGGGCACAACGTGTCACCTTCCACCTGGGTGCCGACCGGAACCAGGCCGACCGCCGGACTTCCGGGGGCCGGTTCGATCGTTGGGGTGGGTCCGCCGTTGTCGCCGAGTGATCCGAGCGAGGCCTCGAGGGTCGCGGCATTCGCCACCGAACCCGGACCGGTGAGCTGGCAGGAACCACTTGCGTCGTTCGAAACGTTGTCACCAAGATCCGACACCGTTCCCGAACACGGCGCGTCAACACTCGAAGCGAGAATGGACCCGGCCACCTCGGCGACGGCACCACCCGACGCGGTGGGTCCGGCGATCAGGCCACCGGCCCCGGAGTTGGTGGAGTTCAAGGTGTCGGAGAACAAGGTGACACCACCGGTGGCCCCACCGGGGACGGCCACCGCTCCCCCGCTCGTGGCACTGTTGTCGGAGAAGGTGGACCGGTTCACCTTTGACGTGCCGGCACCGCCGTTGCTGCCGGAACTGATGGCCCCACCTGACCGGCTGGCGGTGTTGTCGGCCAACGTCGAAGTTGCGACGGCCAGATTGGACGTTCCTCCGTTGTCGCCACTGTCGATGGCCCCTCCATTGGCCGGGTAGTTCTGGGCGACCGAGCCGGCAGAGTTCTGCTCAAACAGCGATTGGGAGATATTGGCGGTGGCGCTTCCACCGTTGTCGCCACTGTCGATGGCCCCACCGTTCTGCTCCTGGGTGGCGTTGTTCCGAAGGATCGAGGTGGTCAGGTCCAGGGTGCCGACGCCACCGTCGTCACCGTTGTCGATGGCCCCTCCGTCTCCGGCGGCACTGTTCCCCGAGAACGTCGTCGAGGCGATGGTGAGCGACCCCGAACCCCCGTCGTCACCGCTGTCGATGGCTCCACCGTCGGCCGGGTACGACCAGTCACCGGATCCCACCTCGACCGACGTGGCCGAGTTGTTGACGAAGGCCATGGACGAGAGCGAGAGCGAACCGCTCGAGCCGTCACCGAGGTCGATGGCCCCACCGTTCCCATGGGGGTTTCCGCCACCACTGCCATCTTCGAGGGTGAGACCGCTCATCGTCACGTTGGCCCCGTTGGAGATGTTGAACAGGGCGGTCGTACCGCCACCGGAGATCACGGTCGTCGAGGGTCCGTTTCCGGTGATGGTGAGATCCTGGATGACCGAAAGCACACTCGTGATGGTGATGGGTCCGTCCCCGGTGGTCGAGCAGTCAAGACCCGGGGCAAAGGTGATGTCGTCACCCGCCGATGCGTTGGCCACGGCGTAGACGAGCGAACCGGGATCGGAGCCGTCGGCCCCGCAGTTGGTCACGGTCCAGCTGGTGGCAGCCCCGGCCGAGGGTGCTCCAACGATCTCGAGCCCGAGACCTGCCGTCGATGTGAGCAGGAACGCCGAAGTGATCCAGATCGCTTTTCCGCTACGTGCGCGCATGTTTGGTGGTGCCCCTTTTTGCTGAAACTGCCCCTCAATACCCGACGCCGTCGGCCGGATGAAGACTTCTGCCACTCTTTCCAGTATGCGAACGCCCGCCGCTTATGGCTAGGCGCCCGGGCGCATTGTCTTTGACCGTTGAACGCCACTTGGGGCCGGATTGTGGGCGGAATCTCCAAACACCATCGTTGATCAGGAACTTTCACGGCGTGACGGCCGATGACCCATGATCGTGTCACCCGCGAGGCGCTTCACGGAGTGTGGTGAGGTCAATGCCTTACGTGGGCGAATTCACCATGAAGCTCCCAATGGCCCCGTTCACCCGACCGACGATCGGGGGTTTGGTGAAGGTCAACCCGACGTCCGTCGTCCGATGATCGGTGAGCCAGGTCGCGGTGACCCGGCGCGTGTGACACCCCTCCCCTAGGTTTCCCGGCATCAGAGTCCGTGAAGCACGCACCTTCGGCGAACTCCATCGTGGTCGAACCCGACGTCGCCCTTCGGACAGGGACGTACTGGCATCGCGAATGACGCGATCCTGATGAAAAGGAGCAACCTGATGGCTTTCATGCGCGGATTTCTGCCCCGACCGGTTCGACGGGCCATGCATCCGGTCCGAAGCACGACCGGTTCGCTGAAGCGGCGGGCCACCCCCAAGGTCATCCGCAAGGTGAACTACGCACGGCATCCGGTCGGAACGGCAACGACCCGCCTCGGCCGGTCGGTCCGACGGTCACTCTGGCGCTGAGGAGGTCCTGCCGGCCCAACGCACTTCCCGAGAACCCTGACATCCAGAAATACACCCTCGTCCCCGTCGCGCCCTGAGCAACCGGAGGAAACGGTCGACCGAGAGTTGACGTTCAGAGGTGGCTGCACCCTCCGGATTCACCGGCGGTCATGCTGACCGCAACGGGATGTGAGGCGAAATGGTCGATGGCCGCCCGGAGGTCGGTCATCAGGAGGCCCGCCATGTCCCGGGTCACACCCTGACGCACCAGGATGCGTTGGACCGTCACATCCGAGCACTCCCCCGTCAGCGGATAGGCCGGGACCTGCCATCCGCGGACCCGGAGACGGTCGGCCACGTCGTAGAGCGTGTAGCCCGGGTCCTCGCCGGCGGCGATTCTCCAGGCCACGGAGGGAATGCCGGTAGCGGAGTTTCCGTCGCACAGCAGCTCGAATGGTCCGAGTTTGGGGATCTCGGTGGCCAGGAACCGGGCGGTGTGATAGCACGCCTCGTGGATGGCCCGGTAGCCGTCGCGGCCCAGACGGATGAACTCGTAGTACTGCGAGATCACCTGGCCGGCCGGCTTCGAGAAGTTGATCTGGAAGACCGGCATGTCTCCGCCGAGATAGGAGACATGGAAGATCAGGTCGTCCGGCAGGTACTGCTTGTCCCGGAACATGATCCAGCCCACACCGAGCGGGGCCAGACCGAACTTGTGGCCCGACGAGTTGATCGACTTGACCCGCTCCAACCGGAAATCCCACTCAACATCCGGCGCACAGAACGGGGCGAGAAACGACCCGCTGGCCCCATCGATGTGCATGTCCACATCGAGACCGGTCCGGGACTGGAGGTCGTCCAGGGCAGCCGCCAACTCGGCCACTGGCTCGTAGATGCCGGTGTAGGTGACGCCAAAGGTCGGAACCACGAGAATGGTGTTCTCGTCGACGCGATCCAGCATGGACGCCGGATCCATCATGTAGCGACCGGGAGCCATCGGGACTTCCCGGATCTCGACGTCCCAGTATCGGGCAAACTTGTGCCAGGCCACCTGCACCGGTCCACACACCATGTTGGGCTTGTCCACCGGCAGTCCGGCCGCTTGCCGCTTCTCCCGCCACCGCCACTTGGCGGCCATCCCGCCGAGCATGCAGGCTTCCGATGAACCCACCGTGGAGGTGCCGATCGCCCCGTCGCCGTCCGGGGCGTTCCACAGGTCGGCCAGCATCTGGACACAGCGCCGTTCGATCTCGGCGCTCTGGGGATACTCGTCCTTGTCGATCAGGTTCTTGTTGATGGCGAGGTCCATCAACTTGTGGACCTGGGGATCCTCCCAGGTCTGGCAGAAGGTGGCGAGGTTCTGGCTGGCGTTGCCATCGAGCAGCAGCTCGGCCGAGATGCCTTCGAACGCATCCTCGGGTCGCATCTGGCTGTCGGGAAATCGCTGGCTGGGCAGAGACCCCTCGAAATCGGAATTGGCAAAGGTCGCGTCCTGGCCTTGTTCGGCGGAAGAGCAGCGATGCAGCATGGTTCTCCTCGATGGGCTTGAATGCGTTGCTTCGGACAACCGTCAACCTAGCCCGACGAAGATTCCCGCCATGGAAAGGAGCCGGCCCCGGACCGTGCCATCGACCGTGCTGCGGGCCGTCAGGCGTGGCCGTGCAGCAGACTGATCCGTGGAACCGCCCCCGGCAGCCCTTCGGCGAGGACGAAAGCCACCCGGAGTCGACAGAGCCGGGTGGCGTGCAACCGGGAAGACACCCCCGCCATTCCGGGCTCCCCGACGACCCCGGCCACACTCCTGACACCGCCCTCTCGGGGTTCAGCCGAGATCGATGAGGAGGTGCTGTGAGAGGTCTCCGGTCAGGTCGACGAACATCCTTCGCTCGGCAAACCACCAGACCCCTGCCACCCGGTGGAAACGGTCGTGGTAGCGGCCGGCGACGATCGGCTGGAGGGGAAGGTGCTCCGTCTGCTGGAACACGGTGAAACAGGAACGGGCTGTGGCGTCCTGACCGCCTTCGGCCATCTCGATGATCACGTTCGTGGTCTGGTGGAGCGTGCGGGGTGTGCCGTCACCATGCAGGCGGGTCGTACCCTCATAGAGCCGCACGATGGATTCAGGGCCGGACAGTTCGAAGCCCGGGGCCGGTATGAGGCGGCCGTGACGGAACAGTTCGCCAATCCCGTCGAAGTTTCCCCGGTCGATGTTGGCGGCGTAAGCATGGATGAGGTTCTCCACCGCTCGGGCATCATCGACCATGCACCCGATGGTAGCCAGCCTGGGAGACGACCTCACGGTGCGTCCAAGGGGCGAGGCTTCCTGCGGGACACGCGACCGGACGGACTGACAGGTCGGAGGTGGGCCAGCGGCCGAGGCCAACGTGAGCGACGAACGATGGATTCCCGGGGCCCAGGTGACGCCTCTCGGGTCCTTGCGTTTACGACCCCACCGAGACCGGGGTCCTGGCCGGGTCGTCCCCGGAACCTGGACGGACGCCACGGCCACGACGACGCGAGCGCCGTCGTTCCTGATGTCGGCCGATCAGTCCGTCAAACAGCAGGACCACGCCGGCTCCATAGGCGGCACCGCCCAGGGCGTCGGTTGGAAAGTGCCACTGAAGCTTCACCACGGCCACCGCCATGGCCGCCGTGTACAGGGTCCCGACGATGGCGACGATCCACCGGACGTTCCCCGAGACCACGACGAAGGCGGCCATCGACAGGGCGGCCGCCCCAACGACCGAGCCGGAAGGGAAGGTAAGCCCGTCGCCCAACAGTCGTCCCACCGCCGGTTTGACGACCAGTTCGGCCGAGGCCAGGGCGAACGCCGGGGCCAACAATGGGGTCCACACCCGGGTCAGCGAGTGGCGACCGGCCCAGAAGGCCAGAACGCCGGACAGGACGAGAACGTCAATGGGCTGTCGGATCTGGACGATCCAGAGAACCCACACCGGCTGTCCGGGATGGCCCAACAGCCAGCGGTCGACACCGGACTCTTCCGGACGGAACCGGAAATAGGCGCCGAGCAGGAGTACCGAACAGACGAGCAAACCCCCGGCCCAGACCTCTTTCCGCCAGGACAGGCGCCGGTAGCGCACCAGTTGCCGCTGGTCACCTCCTGGGTCATCTTTAGGTGCCGCCATGTTCCCGCCCCCTGGAACGTTCGTCTCCCCATGTTACGGCAGCAATCCCCGATTACTCCAGAGATCCCGGTGACTCTCGAGGTGAGGGGCTGCCGGGAGAATGGGAACCCAGGAGTACCCCACGGTCTGGAATGGAGACTTCTGGCCCACCGGAGCCCATTCATCCCCGACCCCGTTCGACGGGATCGAAGTCGACCCATCGAGGGCCAATGGCCCTCGATGACCTTTCGAGCACCGGATGGTTGTTCGGGTCGTCGGCCGGAACAGCCCGGGATGGTTCTGGCCGGTAGGTTGGGGCCATGGGAACGATGATCACTCCGGAGCAAGCCCTCGCCGCAGCCCAGGGAGTCAGGCAGCGCTCGATTGCGATCCTCCGCTCCCTTCCGGATGAAGATGCCGAACGACCGGTCCCGACGTGTCCGGGATGGACCGTCAAGGATCTGGCCTGCCACCTCTACGGCATACCGGACGACATTATCCACGGCCGCATGGAGAATGTCGGGTCAGACGCCTGGACCCTGGCTCAGGTCGAACGGAGCCGCGACCTGTCCCTGAGCGAGATTGCCGATCGATGGGAAGCCTTGGCCGTCCGTTTCGACGAAATCCACCTCATGACGCCGTTTCCCGTCAACCTGCAGCTCGTGATGGACTTCGTCACCCACGAACACGACCTGCGGTTGGCCACCGGACAGGCCGGTGCCCAGGATGACGGGGCCGTCACGATCGGTCTTGCATACCTGTTGATCAATCTCCGGAAGTTCAACCCCGAACTGGCGGCCTCGTTCGACGCCATGGAGGTTTCCGATTTCGAGAAGCTCCGGGTTCTTAGTGGTCGTCGTTGTGCCCGTCAGGTGGCCGAAGCCGGGCTTCGGGTGGAAGACATCGACGCGTTTCTGGCGATCACGCCCATGTCGATGACCACCGAGGTCATCGTCGAATCGGCCTGACCGGTTCCGGAAGAAAAACCGACGGCCCGCCGGATTCGGACCCTTCAGCCCGCTGAGGTCTCTCTGGCTGGTCGACGCAGGAGGTCAGAT
>CAITPI010000011.1 GCA_903894295.1 uncultured Acidimicrobiaceae bacterium | reverse complement strand
GGTCGGACTCGCCCGAAAGGATGGCGGCCAACGCCCCGTTGATCAACGACTGCTGGGGGATCCCGAGTTGATAGAAGTGGGTGCGGGCCGACGCGGCACCGAGGCGGTCGGCGACGAGTCGCCCCGGCGACACATGGCTCCAGCTCCCTTCGGGAACGGCCAGGCGGTCCAGCTTCGTCGGAGAACAGCCCGGGCCGGCATCCAAACAGGCCCGCCGGACCGCTTCGGTCATGAGTCCGATGGCCTCCATGTCGTCCGAGGCGACCCCCACGCCAACCAGGACCGGCATTCTCGGGTCGATGACCCGTCCGTTCACCGGGCCCGCTCCCGGAGCATCCGGCCCAACTGGCGCCAGGTGATCTCCCTGACCCCGAGGGCCACGGCGGCGGCCCGTCGGCGTTCCGGCAGGTCGTAGTGGCCGTGATGGGGGCGCGACGCCTTGGCCTGGTACCACTCGCGCTTCATGCCCAGGCTGGCCGCGAAGGCGTGCAACTCCTCCTCGGAGTCGGCGATCAGGTGCGACCACCGGTCGTCAACCGGACCAAGGTGGGCCCGCTGCCGCCAGTTGTCGAGGTAGACGGTCAGATGACGGTCCCCGGTCCACCGGCCGCCGCCTCGACCGACTGCCCGGCGGCCGCCCAGGCCTGCATGCCGCCGGTCACGTTGCGGACATCGAATCCCTCACCCAGCAGTGCGGCCGCGATCGCGCCCGAACGCCCGCCCGCCCGGCAGATGCAGAGGACAACCTTGTCCCGGGGAACCTCGGCCAGGCGGTCGGCAACCTGACCCATGGGAATGTGCACGGCCTCGCCGGCATGGCCGGCCACCCATTCGTCATCCTCCCGCACATCAAGCAGGAAGGCGCCTTCGGCGAGGAGCGCCTTGGCCCCTTCCGGATCGACTTCTACGACCGGTGAATCGGGTGCGTGGATGGCGCCCGACATCAGACCGGCTCCGCGGCCAGGGTGGCACCCAGTTGGCGCAGCTGGTCGGTGGCCCCACCCAGGGTGAGTTCGAAGTGCTTGGTCATCAGGAAGTAGCGGTGCAGCGGATACTCCCGGTCCACTCCCACTCCACCGTGGAGGTGGACGGCGGCGTGCACAACCCGCTGGCCACCATCGGCGGCCCAGAACTTGGCCACGGCCACCTCCTTGTCGGCCGGGAGGTCTTCCGAGAGCCGCCAGGCGGCCTGCCATGCCGTGAGGCGGACCGCTTCGGCATCCACGTAGGCGTCGGCGGCCCGCTGGCCCACGGCCTGGAAGGTGGCGATGGCCTTGCCGAACTGCTCACGGCCCTTGGTGTACTCCCCCACCAGCTCGACCGAGGCGGCACATGCTCCGGCCTGGGCCAGGGAGACGGCGACCAGGTTGCGCTGGATCATCCACTCGACGATGGCCGGACCCTGTTCGGTCGAACCCACCTGGGCAGCGGCGTCGAGTTCCACCGACGAGAACGTGAACCGGGCTTCGGACTGCCCGGTGTTGATCACCTGACGCTCCCGGGCCACGCCCGGACCGGCGGTGGGCACGATGAAGACCGAAACGTTCTCTTCGTCCACCCGGGCCGGCACGAGAACGGCATCGGCGATCATGCCGGACGGGACAAAGGACTTCACGCCGTTCAGCACCCAGCCGTCTGCGCTCCGGGTGGCAGTCGTGGCCGGCGACAGTGGCGTTCCGCCCGGTTCGGCCAACGCCGACGTCAGAATCGAGGTTCCGGCCACCACTCCGGGCAGCCAGGTCTGTTGCTGGTCCCCGGTACCGAAGGAGGCCACGGCGGCCGCCGAAACGGCCAGGGTCTCAATTACCGGCACGTAGGCGGCGGTGCGGCCGGCCAGTTCGGCGAGGATCCCGATCTCGAGGAAACCGAGTCCGGCCCCACCGACCGACTCGGGCAGTCCGATCCCGAGCAGGCCGGCCGTGGCCAACTCGGCCCACAGTTTGGCGTCGAAGCGCTCACCGTCACCCTCGGCCCCGGTCTCCATGGCTCTCAGGCGCTCCTGGGTGGCGAGGTCCGTGAAGATCCGGGTGGCCAGTTCCCGGAGGGATTCCTGGTCTTCGTGGAAGGAAAAGTCCATCGTGGTGTCCTGTCTTTGGGTGGTCGTCGAGGCGTTCGGGGCGAAGCGGGCGGGCGGGCGGCTCAGCGCAGCGAGCGGGGCATGTTCATGCCGAAGATGGCGATGAGGTCCCGCTGGATCTCGTTGGTGCCTCCCCCGAAGGTGAGGATCACCAGGCTGCGGGCGTGCATCTCGAGCCGGGAGGCGAGCACGGCCTCGGGGCTTCCCTTGGCCACGTATCCAGCCTGACCGACGATCTCGAGCAGGAGGCGGAAGGCCTCGAGGTAGAACTCGGTGCCGAACACCTTGATGGTCGACGCATCGGCCACATCGAGGTGGCCCTGGGTGGCCGTCCAGGCCACCTTCCAGTTGATGAGTTGCAGGAACTCCAGCCGGGCGTAGATGCGGGCCAGGTGGATCTGCACCCACTCCTGGTCGATCACCCGGCGGCCGTCGGCCAGCTTGGTCTCCTGCGCCCAGGCCCGCACGTCGGTCAGCGCCCGCTCGATGATGCCCGAGGAGCACAGGGTGACCCGCTCGTGGTTGAGCTGGTTGGTGATCAACGTCCAGCCGTTGTTCTCGCCACCCACGACGTTGGTCACGGGCACCCGGACGTCTTCGTAGAAGGTGTAGTTGATGTTGTGGTCGCCGAGCAGGTGCATCGGGACCACCTTGATGCCCGGCGTATCCATCGGCACGATGATGAGCGAGATGCCCTTGTGCTTGGAGACGGTCGGGTCGGTGCGCACGGCCAGCCAGATGTAGTCGGCGTCCCCGGCCAGCGAGGTGTAGATCTTCGACCCGTTGATGACGTACTCGTCGCCGTCGCGCACCGCCGAGGTCTTGAGCGAGGCCAGGTCGGTGCCGGACTCCGGCTCGGTGTAGCCGATGCAGAAGTGGATGTCGCCGGCCAGGATCTTCGGGAGGAAGAAGTCCTTCTGCTCGTCGGTGCCGAACTGCATGATGGTCGGGCCCACCGTGTTGATGGTCAGCATCGGGACCGGAGCCCCGGCCCGCATCGACTCGTCGAAGAAGATGTACTGCTCGATGGCCGACAGACCCTGGCCGCCGTACTCCTTGGGCCAGCCGAGGCCGAGCCAGCCGTCATTGGCCATCTGCTTGACCACCCGGCGCATGTCGGGTCCGATGCCGTGACCGGTCGAGAGTTGCTCCACCACCTCGGGGGTCAGCAGGTCGTCGTAGTAGGCCCGCAGCCGATCCCTCAGGGCCTGCTGCTCTTCGGTGTACCCGATCTCCATGGTCGCTCCCTGTCGAAGTTCCCGGGACGCACTGGCCCCCCGGCTGGCGCGGCCCGTGCCTCCAGGGACACCGCCGCCATTTCCTAGAACACGTTACATTCACCGACCAGTGGATGCCACCCTCGCCGGGTTGGTTACCTTCGGGTAAGTTGGGGAACGGATAAGGGCGGAACGACCGCCCCTCACCGAGGAGACCAGAATGCCCGAAGCAGTCATCGTTGCCACCGGAAGGACGCCCATCGGGCGGGCCAACAAGGGATCGCTGGTCGAGTGCCGGCCTGACGACCTCTCGGCCCTGGCCATCAGCGCCGTGCTGGCCAAGGTTCCCCAGCTCGATCCCCAGAGCGTCGAAGACGTCATCTGGGGCTGTGGCCAGCCCGCCGGTGAAGCCGGCTACAACCTGGCCCGCGTGGCCGCCGTGCTGGCCGGTCTGGCCGAAGTGCCCGGTGTGACCGTCAACCGCTACTGCTCGTCGTCCCTCCAGACCATCCGCATGGCCGCCCACGCCATCAAGGCCGGCGAAGGCGACGTCTTCATCGCCGGTGGTGTCGAAACCGTCAGCCGCTACCTCCACGGCGCCTCCGACGTCGGGCCGCACAACAGCGAATTCGCCTCCGCCGAAGCCCGCACCGTCGAGCGCACGCCGGTCTCCACCCATGATTGGCGGCCGCTCGAAGGCGCCTTCCCCGACGTCTACATCGCCATGGGTCAGACCGCCGAGAACGTGGTGGACATGACCGGGGTGACCCGTGAGGAGATGGACGAGTTCGCCCTCAACTCGCAGCTGCGGGCCGTGGCCGCCCAGGAGCGGGGCTTCTTCGACCGGGAGATCATTCCCGTCACCCTGGCCGACGGCACCGTCGTCACCAAGGACGACGGACCCCGGGCCGGCACCACCCTGGAGGGTCTGGCCGGCCTCAAGCCCGTCTTCCGCGAGGGTGGCTCGGTCACGGCCGGCAATGCCTGCCCGCTGAACGACGGATCGGCGGCCGTGGTCGTCATGAGCGACACCAAGGCCAAGGAACTGGGCATCACCCCGCTGGCCCGCATCGTGGCGTCCAGCGTCTCGGGGCTCAACCCCGAGATCATGGGCCTCGGACCGGTGGAAGCCATCAAGCGGGTTCTGGCCCGGGCGAACATGTCCATCGATGACATCGACCTCGTCGAGATCAACGAAGCGTTCGCCGCACAGGTCGTGCCCTCGGCCAAGGAGCTCGGGATCAGCTACGACAAGCTGAACGTGAACGGCGGGGCGATTGCCCTCGGCCACCCCTTCGGCCAGACCGGGGCCCGCATCATGACCACCTTGCTGAACGGCCTCGACGACGCGGACAAGACCTTCGGTCTCGAGTCGATGTGCGTCGGTGGCGGCCAGGGTATGGCCATGATCGTGGAGCGGCTTTCCTGATCATCCACCCGGTTCCCGACCCGGGGACGACGCAGTGATGACACAACCCCGGCCTCGGCCGGGGTTGTGTCATCTCCGACGCTCTGTGCTCCTGGCCACCACACCGAGACGCCGGGTCACCGAGACACCGAGACACCGGGACGCCGAGACACCGAGACGCCGAGGTTTCCGACCTGGCGGGGCTCGACCAAAACGGAAGCGGCAGACCCCACCGGGTGGGGCCGGGTCGTTCCGGAACTAGTTCC
>CAITPI010000010.1 GCA_903894295.1 uncultured Acidimicrobiaceae bacterium | reverse complement strand
CCGGCCCCGGGCCGTGGTGTGCCTCTCGGCCCACTGGTTCCGGCCGGGAACGGCCGTCACCGCCATGCAACAACCGCCGGTCATCCATGATTTCGGAGGCTTTCCACCGGAACTGTTCGCCTACGACTATCCGGCCCCGGGAAGTCCGGCCGTGGCCCGCGAGGTCGCCGAGGTGCTCCACCCCACAGCCGTCGAGGTCGACGAGACCACCTGGGGGCTCGACCACGGCACCTGGTCGGTGCTGACCCACGTCTACCCGGAGGCCGACGTCCCGGTGGTCCAAATCAGTCTGGACGCCACCGCTTCGTGGCGTGACCACTTCGACCTCGGCGTCCGCCTCGCTCCCCTGCGGGAACAGGGCCTGCTTGTGGTCGGCAGCGGAAATGTCGTGCACAACCTGTCCCGGCTCGACATGGGCCTCCTTGAGTCAGGAGCCTCGTGGGCCCGGGCCTTCAACGAAACCACCATCAAGGTCATGACGCAAGATCCGGCCGGGGTACTCGGCCTGCTCGACCACCCTGACTTCGCGGCCGCCGTGCCGACCGCCGAACACTTCCTGCCGTTGGTCTATCTGGCCGGAATGGCGGCCGCCGCCAACCAGACGCCCGAGGTCATGGTGGACGGCTACGCCATGGGGTCGCTTTCGATGACTTCGTTCCTGCTGGCCGCCTGACCCGGCGGCCGGTCACCCGAGAGCAGACATTGGTTGACCTCGGCGAAGTCATAGGCGGCTTCGTCCTCGTTCCAGGACAACACCCAGAGCAGGTCGAACCGGCGGTCAGGCCACGAATGGGGAACGGCATCCGGAGCCGACAGCGGGAAGTGGCGGACGAGTTTGGGTGTTGTGCCGTGGTGCCACACCACGAGGGCGGACCTCGGATCTACCAGGACGGCCCGGGCGACCTTTGCCTCGTCACCATGGGTGAACGACTCGTCCACCTCAAATCCGAGACGCTCCGCGATCACCGCTCCGGTCTCACGTTCCCGGTGGCTGTGGGCGTGATGGGTCGGCTTGGTGGCGATCACCCGTTCCGGCCGCACCACCGACGGGTAGGCATCAAGGGGTAGGTGCCCGAACAGGCCGGCCAGCGCCCCGGCCCGGGCCCAGCCTCGGGGAGAGAGCGATACGTGGGCCTTCTCACCCTGGGGGTCCACTCCGTGCGGTGGCCCGCCTTCGCCCGGCTTCTCGCCATGGCGAATGCACATGATGGTCAAGGGAGAACCAGGTTCGAATGATCCGTTGTGATCCACCTTGGCAACCTACCAACCGGGAACCTGTTCGTAGGACCCTGCTCCTTGAGCCCTGCTCGTTGGAACCTGCCCGTTGAACCCTCTCCCGCTGGTCCCCGACTGGCCCGGGAATCGATGCCAGGGCCGCCGGTTCCTAGGACAGGTTGGCCGCGTCCCCGAAGGCAAACACCTTGCCGGTGTTGGTCACCATCCAGTACCCACCGCCGTCCGGCGTGCGGGAGGCGGCCACGACGGCCACCCCGGAAGGAGTATTCCCGGCTGCCAGCGAGCCGTACGCTTTGCTGGCGGCCCCGTAGGGGTAGACGTAACCGGTGGCGGTCACCAGCCAGTAACCCGTGCCGGTCACCGTTGGCATCAGGGTCACCGTGGCGCCATGGGCCGTCGACCCTCCGGTCGACCCGTACCAGGTCGCATCGCCGTAGTTGAAGACCCGGCCGGTCGTGGTGGGCACCCAGTAGCCGTGCCCGTCCGCGGTGGTGGCCATGCCGGCGACGGCGCCATAGGCCGGGTTGCCACCGGTCTGGGCGAACTCCGAGCCGTACCAGACGGCGTCACCGTAGTTGTAGATATGGCCAGCGCTGGTCACACCCCAGTAGCCCTTGCCGTCGGGGGTCCGGGTCATGCCCGCCATCGAACCCGCTGCGCTCTGGCCCCCGGTCTGGGCGTAGGGCGAGCCGTACCAGACGGCGTCACCGAAGTTCAGCACCCGGCCGGACACCGTTTCCAGCCAGTAGCCCTTGGTGTCGGCGGTGGCTGTGATCACGGCCACCGGATTGGGTGTACCCCCATAGAACGAGGCGTCGCCGTGGGCAAACACCAGACCGGTGCTCGTCCCCACCCAGTAGCCCTGCCCACTGGCGGTCGGCGCGAGACCGATCGCCGAGCCGACCTGCACGGCGCCGATGGTGCACGGGCCGGTCCCAGTGGTCGCCACACCCCGTTCGTCGGTGGCCTGGCAGATGACGTTCGACGACGTGGCCGATCCGACGGCAGTGGTCACCGAGGTTCCGACCGGAATGGCTCCGGCCGCCGGACTGTTCAGCGCCGGAGCGATGGTGGGGGCGAAACCTCCGTTGTTCTGGAGTGAACCGAGCGAGGCGTCGAGCGTGCCCGAAGACGCCACGCTGTGGCCGCCCAACGGGCAGGAGGCATCGTCGGAAATGTTGTAGCCCTCACCGGTGAAGCCTTCGCCGAGGCACTCGGTGGCTCCGCCGGTGGCTCCGGCCAGGATGGTCGCTCCGAGCGAAGCCGTCCCGGTGCCGCTGCTGTCACCGTTGTCGATGGCGGCGCCATCTACGGCACTGTTGCCGGAGAAGGTCGATGCCCGCACTCCAAGGCTGCCGTGGCCACCGGTGTCGCCGTTGTCGATGGCCCCTCCGTCCGCACTCGAGGTGTTGTTGGCCAGGGTCGACGTCACGACCGTGGCCGTCCCGGTGCCGGCATCACCGGAATCGATCCCGCCGCCGTCGTAGGCGGCGCTGTTGCCCGAAAGGGTCGAGGTGGCAAGGGTGAGCGTTCCGGTACCTCCGTCATCCCCGCTGTCGATGGCTCCCCCGTCGGTCTGGGCCGAGTTGGACGTAATCGACGAACCGGTCACCGTCAGGGTCCCCGTGCCTCCATAGTCAGCGTTGTCGATGGCTCCACCGTTGATGGCTCCACCGTTGGTCGCCGAGTTCGAGGCCAATACCGAAGAGGCGACGGTCACCGTTCCGACGCCCGAGCCGTCGGCATTGTCGATGGCTCCCCCATCGCCCGTCGGGGCGGTGTTGTTCGACAACGTCGATCCGACGACCGAAAGACTGGCCGAGGTGGCATCGTTTCCGACGTCGATGGCTCCCCCGTTGCCGCCCGAGGCGGTGTTGAAAGAGAACGTGCTGAAGGAGACCGACCCGGTCCCGGACCCCTGCAGATCGCCGATGTCGATCGCGCCGCCGTCCTGGGATGCCGAGTTGCCGGTGAACGACGACGTCTGGGCCGACACATTCCCCGATCCACCGGAATCCCCGACGTCGACGGCTCCACCATCTCCACCGTTGGCCGAGTTGCCGGAGAACGTGTTGCCCGACATCGAGAGCGAACCGGTCCCGCCGTCATCCCCGACGTCGATGGCCCCGCCATCCACTGCCGACGAGTTGTTGGTGAAGATCGATTTCGTCACCGACATCGTGGCGGTTCCGCTGTAGTCGCCGCCGTCGATGGCCCCGCCGTTGCCCCCGGTGGTCGAGTTGCCGTTGAAGGTGCAGTTGGTCACCGTCAGGGTGGAGGTTCCGGAGTTGTCCGCCACATCGATGGCCCCGCCGTCGGCGGGTGAGGTGTTGTTGTCAAACGCCGAGTTCAACACCGTCACCGTGGCTTTGGTGGCATTGTCGGCGATGTCGATCGCTCCGCCGTTCCCGCCGGTGGTGTCCGACGCCGAGGCACTGCCGTTTTTGAAGGTCAGTCCCGAGATGGTGACCACCGACGCGCCGGCAATGTTCAGGATGCCCGTGACGCCGTTCCCCGAGATGACGGTCTGCGCCGGATTGGCGATGCTGAAGCCGTCGATGACCACGCTCTTGCGGATGGTGAGGGCGGTGGTCACCGCCGGAGCCACCGGCGTGGGCAACGTGATCGTATTGCCGGGAGAGGTGCCGGGACAGGCGACCTGGAAGACGATGACGTCGTTGGCGGCGTAGTGGGCGATGGCGTTCGGAAACGAACCGGCCGTGGCCGACAAGCCGCTGCAGTTGGTCACCGCCACCTGCACCGGGTTCGCTTGGGCAATCGTGGCCGGCGCCACGGCCGTCATGGCCCCGACCACCCCCAGCGAGGCGCCCAGCACCAACATCCGCCGCACCCGAATGGAACCCAACATGCTGCCTCCAATTGGCGAGGTCAACCTGAGCCCCACCCCCACCCCATGTGACCACGCCACCACAGGCTTCCGCAATGGCAGGCGAGCGGAAATCCTCATTCTTGACAGGATGTCAATCTGGAGGGACGACCCGATGGGCAGCCGTACGTGGCGGCTATTCGAGCAGCCCGACGATGTCGTCGGCCGTCATGGCGCCGGATTCGAAGCCCCCGCCATCAACCACCCGGCGGAACAGCACTTCCTTCCTGGCCTTCAGGGCCATGACCTTCTCTTCGATGGTCTCCTTGGCCACCAGCCGGTAGACCATGACCTTTCGGGTCTGGCCGATCCGGTGCACCCGGTCGACCGCCTGGGCCTCGGTGGCCGGATTCCACCAGGGATCGAGAATGATGCAGTAGTCCGCTTCGGTGAGGTTGAGGCCGAACCCCCCGGCCTTCAAACTGATCAGGAAGACCGGCGCACTCCCCTCCTGGAATCCTCGGATCACTTCGGCGCGGTTGCGGGTCCGGCCGTCGAGATAGCAGCAGGAGATCCCGGCTGCCTCCACCCGTTCCCGGGCCATGGTGAGAAACCGCGTGAACTGGCTGAAGATGAGCACCCGGTGTCCGTCGGCCACGATGTCGTCCAGCAACTCCATCATCACGTCCAACTTGGTCGAGGGCACCAGTGCATGCTCCGGGTCGACCAGGGAGACGGCCAGGCTGGCCTGACGGAGCAGGGTGAGGGACCGGAAGATGGCAAACCGGTTCTTGTTCACGTCCGCCAACAGGCCAAGTACCTTCTGGCGTTCCCGTTGGAGGTAGGTCTGGTAGATCTTGTGCTGGCGTACGTTGAGGTCCACCTGGAGGACCTGTTCCTGCTTGTCGGGTAGGTCCCGTTCCACTTCCTCTTTGGTTCGTCGCAGCATGAACGGTCTGATCCGCCGGCGCAGCTGGTCGAGTTTGGTGGCGTCACCCTGCTTTTCGATGGGATTCCGGTACTGCTCGATGAAGTGCTCCGGGGTGGAGAACAGCCCGGGCGCGGTGATCGAAAGCAGGGACCACAGCTCCATCAGGTTGTTCTCGAGTGGGGTTCCGCTCATGGCCACCTTGTAGGAGACCGGGAGCATCTTGGCCCGGAGATACGCCTGGGAGGACCGGTTCTTGGCGAACTGGGCCTCGTCGAGGAACAGGCCGGCCCACGAGACGGACGCATAGGCGTCATACTCCAGCCGGAACAGGCTGTACGAGGTGACCACCAGGTCGGCCTCGGCCACGAACGACGGCAACGGCTCCCCCCGACGGCGTTCGGTACCGGTGACGACCACCACCCGGAGATCGGGGGCGAACCGGTGGGCTTCGGCGGCCCAGTTACCCACCACACTGGTGGGAGCCACCACCAGGAACGGCGCATCGCCCAGGCCGGATTCGAAGACGTGGCCCATAAGGGCCAACGCCTGAATGGTCTTTCCCAGTCCCATGTCGTCGGCCAGCACCCCGCCCAGACGGTGGGTGTAGAGATACGCCAGCCAGTCGAAGCCGGTCTGTTGGTAGGGCCGCAAGGTGGCCTTCAGGCCGGCCGGAGGCGGGTTCACCGGGCGGTCCTCGGCCCCGACCAGGGCCCGAACCCGGTCTTCCCACTCCTTCGCCTGGGCCGACACCGACCCCAGGCGAAGTATTTCGTCCCACAGGCTGACCTGGAAGCGGCTAAGGCGCACGCCCTCGCCGGTCACTTCCTCGAGTTCCCGGGCCTCGGCGATCAGGGTGGCCAACTCCTGGAGCTCGGGGGCATCGAGGGAGAAGTAGGTGCCGGACGGCAACACCAGAAACTCCCGGCCCTCGGCCAGCGCCAGAAACAACTCGGTGAACGGCACCGGCTCGTCGTCGACGGTGACGGTGACGGTCAGGTCGAACCAGTCCCGGTCATCCGTTTCGGCACCGGAGAAACTCACGACCGGTGCCGAGTCGGTCTCATGGAACTCGGGCATCTCGCCCCGGACGTCGACCCGGACGCCCTCGAGCGCCCGGAGTCGGGGCACCGTCTCGGTGAGGAACGCCACCGACGCCATGGAGTCGAGTTGGACCTCGGCTGCGATGCGGGTACCGCTGAACGTGTACTGCATCAGACCCGGCACCTGGGACACCACCCGTTCGACTGCACGGAAGACGGACGGATCGACCTTGATCTCGGGCAGCATGTTGGGCTGTGGCCAGAGGTCCTCGGTGAACGTGCCGTTTCCTTCTTCCCGCTGCCATTTCAGCGCCAGGTGATGTCCGTTCGTGATCTCCACCACCAGGGTCAGCCGGTTGGGAAGGACCTCGGGGAGTTCGACCGAGTGGTCACTGGAGGAAAGGGCGATCTTCCTTCTGAGGCGGGGCACGAAGTTCTTGAAGAACCGCGGCTCGTCGTGGGTCGGGATGTCGACGGTGGCGGTTCGAAGGAACGTGCGCAGGGCATCGTCAACCGGTGAGACCAGTGGCGCCAGACCCACGAGCGCGGGCTTGGCCGAACTTCCGCTTCCTTCGTTCACCCACCAGGCGATGCCGTGGGCCGGTCGCCCGAGCAGCATGGACGTTTCCAACGGCAACGTTTCGTCGTCGGAACCGATCCGGGGTTCCACGTGCAGACCCGGGGCTGTCCGGGTGATGTCAAGACTCACCAACGCCGGTTCCGACCACAGGCCGACCTCCCGGGCAACCCGGCCGGACGAGAGCAACGGCAGCCCCACCGATTTTGCTTCCCGCAGCAGGTCCCACAGGCGACGGCTGTTGATCATCTCCAGCCGAACAACCTCGTCGGCATAAGTGGAGAACGACCGCCGGATGGCGAGGCGGCTCAGTTCCCGGAACTCCTTGACCAGGTCCAACTGCGCCATACCCTGATCCGACATCCGTTGGCCGTAGCGGAAGTAGTCAAGATTTCCCCATGAGATCCCGGAACGCACCCAGGTGCCCCGACCGCTCGGAATCACCGGTCGGACCCGGACGCCCGGGCCCGCGACATTGGCCCGGGCCGTATCGAGCAGCAGCTCGAACTGGAGGCCAATGACGTCTCCGTCGTCATGCTCGGATTCGCCTTCTTCGTCATCGGCCACCAGGGGCTGCAACGGGAGCTCCCAGTCGTCCCCCACGCCGGGTGGTTCCGCACCCACGAGCGAAAGCATCGGAGCCGGGGCCACGGCCTCGTCGGTCCCGTCGGCGAGCACCAAGGCCAGGGCGTGCTTGCAGTCGTAACCGACCGGGCAGGTACAGGTGGCGGAGATACCGGTCAGCACGCCATCTTCGTCACGGACCAGGTTGACCGAGGCCACATACGGTCGTGGCGCAGAACCCTGCACTTCGCCCACCACCCGGGTGCGGGCCGGACTCCACGTCCGGGACTTCACTGCCCCCGATTGGGCATAGGCCAGCCCGCGGGAGAACGTGGCGTCGTCAACCAGTTCTTCCAGCACTTCCGCATCGGCGGCCGAGATCATGGGTCGGGGCCTCCTTTATGCCGTGCCATCGCAGGTTCCCACGCTACCGGCCAGCGTGCAGTGGGCCAACCGGAGAACACGGACCCACCTCGGGTCTGGGTCGTTTCCTTGCCCCAACGGTGCGGCCCGTCCGGTTCGGTGACTCCGTGCCACCTCCCTCCAACGCATGGGTGCGAAGCGTCCCGGAATGTTCGGATTTGCGAGGAAGGCGGGCGAATGCCGGAGTCGGCGGTGGAACGCCGTGACCCGCTCCCGTCGTCGGCCCGACCCGCCACACAGGTGGTGCCCACCGGCGAAACGAGGCTTCCGGACAGGTTCCAAGAGAAGAGTTCTCAAAAAACCTTGCGAAAGGCGACCGGACCTTGGCAACATAAATCACTGATAACAATTTCGATCTCTTGGGGGGTCACTGTGAAAAATCGTCGCAAGGCCGAACTCGTTGCCGTGGGAACCGCTGCACTTTTGGCCAGTTACCTCGGTATTCAGTCAGCTGGAACTGACAACAATGGAGCCACCGGGTTGCCGTTCACGGCGTGCCCTTCGGCCTATGGCATCCACTCAACGGCCCACTCCCTGAGTTCCCGTTGCCCCCTGGCAAGCCCGACGTACTCGATTGGCCACTCCCAGCTCGTTGGCGACAGCAAGGCCGGATCCACTTCCAGTTCCAATGGCGGGGCCGCATCACACGTCACTCGCTCGACCATCGATCCCCTCAGGGCTGACTCCGACGACAACGGCCAGCAGGGCACCGGAACGCCTGGGCACTCGGGTTCGGGCGGTTCCGGTGGTTCCAGCAGTTCCGGTGGCTCGGGTGGCTCGGGTGGTTCGGGCAGTTCCGGTGGTTCGGGTGGTTCGGGCGGTTCCGGCGGTTCCAGCAGTTCCGGTGGCTCGGGTGGCTCGGGTGGTTCGGGCAGTTCCGGTGGTTCGGGTGGTTCGGGCGGTTCCGGTGGTTCCAGCAGTTCCGGTGGCTCGGGTGGCTCGGGTGGTTCGGGCAGTTCCAGCAGTTCCGGTGGCTCGGGTGGCTCGGGTGGTTCGGGCAGTTCCGGTGGTTCGGGCAGTTCGGGCGGTTCGGGCGGTTCCAGCAGCTCCGGTGGTTCCAGCAGTTCCGGTGGCTCGGGTGGTTCGGGCAGTTCGGGCAGTTCCGGCGGTTCGGGCGGTTCCGGTGGTTCGGGCAGTTCCGGTGGTTCGGGCGGTTCCGGTGGTTCGGGCAGTTCCGGTGGTTCGGGCGGTTCCGGTGGTTCGGGCGGTTCGGGCGGCTCGGGTGGTTCGGGTGGTTGGTCCGGGGGTGGCCACGAAGGTGGTGGATCCGGTGATGGTGGCGGTTCCTGTGGCGGAGACCAGGATGGCGATGGTCACGGGAACGGACATGCCAGCTTCCATTCGGGCTCAGGAGCAATCGGTGGCGATAGCCACGGGTCCGGCCCTGGAGATACCGACTGTCACTGATTCACCGGTTCGTCGGTTTGATGGAGAACACCAAAAGGGACGGCACAAGCGTGCCGTCCCTTTTGCGTTCCATGGTGGTCTCTGCACCGCTGGGCGATTCGTCGAGACAGTCTTCGTTCTTCCCCGGGTTCACCGTGCGCCGATGGACGCCCGAACCTTTCGACACGCCCTTGCTCCTACGCCAAGGGTCCGAAACCCGGCTGATTCGCACACAGCCCTAAACGATCGTCAGGGCAGGTCCTCCCCACCCCCGCCCTGGACAAGTGGGCGCTATCGGACTCGAACCGATGGCCTGCTGCTTGTAAGGCAGCTGCTCTAACCAACTGAGCTAAACGCCCGGAACCGGCAAGGCTAGTGCCCGGTGGCGACCACTTCCGAGCGAAGGTGGACCAACAGTCCAGAGGTTGCCGCCGCCACCGGCTGCCGCCGGTCGTCATGGTTCAAGGTGACAAGGTCAAGGCCCTGAATCTCGTCGACCACGGCGCCCGCTTCCTGACAGACCAGCATGGCTCCGAGGTAGTCCCAGCATCCAAGCTGCGATCCCCCGATGGTGGAGAAACCGTCCACCATTCCTTCGGCCACCGCACAGAGGTCCAGGGCCGCGGCCCCGAAACTTCGATACTGGTTCCAGCCGAACCGCTCGGGCGGATAGCCGGAGAACACCACAATCGCCTCGGACATTGTCTGACATCCGGAGGCCTTGATGGCCTGCCCATTGCGACGGGCGCCGCCGCCCCGGTACGCGTCATAGGTGACTCCGGACGCCTGGTTGACCACGACGGCAGCCCGGAGTCCCTGAGGGTCGACGGCACCAAGGCTGGTGGCGAACCACGGAATCCCCCGGGCGGCGTTCGTCGAACCGTCCACGGGATCGAGGGCCACGATGATCTCCCGGTCACCATGGGTCAGGCCCGACTCCTCGGACAGAACGCCGAGTCCGGCCCCGTGCAGGACAGCCAGTGCGGCTTCGTCGGCCACCAGGTCGGACCGGTACTGGCTCACCTTGGCCGTGCCGGCCAGACCCCAGTCCTCCAGGTCGGCCAGCGCCACGCCGACCGCCCGGGCCGCTTCCTTCAGGACCTCCACGAGTTCTTGATCATCCACGCCCCGACCCTACCGGCCGGGTCCGGCCCGGGAAACGACGGCCAAAGCCGGGCAGTAGGCTGGATTTCACTGTGGCTGTCATCGATGTCGCCGGTTACGTAGCCGATCTGAAGGACCATTCCGTGGACCACGGCTTCCACGTCCACGACGAGAGGCACTTCGTCGAGACCTACTCGCTCCGGCAGCTGTGGGAAGTCGAGTTGCACCCCGAAGAAGGGTGTGGCGGACCGCTCGACCTCCACCTCGCCCTGGAGGTTGATCCCCGGACGTTGCTGGCCTTCGAAGATGCCGTCTTTGCCCTCGCCGACCATGAGGAGCCGGCCGACGACTACCACTTCCCCCTGACCTTCACGTGGGCGCTGCCCCCGTTGCCCCAGGGTCCGGACCTGCTCCGGCTGGCCATCGATCTCGCCGGAGTCGGCGGCATCGAACTTCCCCTTGAAGTCTCGGCCATCGACTCCTACGCCTCGGCCACCGATGCCGCCGAACGTCGACTCAGCATCTTGGCCCGCACACCGGTCAGCCTGACCCGGATCCTGGTGGGTGAAGAGATGATGTGCGAGGTTTTCGACCGGTGTCTGGCGGTCAGCCGCTTCCTTCTCGACTCGTCCGACCGGTGGCTGGCCTGAACGTGTTGACCGGCACCCGGCGCATCTTCGCCCGACACACGATCAAGCCGGCAGGAACACTCGTCGTTCTCACTTCGGTTCTTGTGGCTTCGGCCCTTGGCCTTTCGGCGTGTGGCAAAACCGGCCTGGGTGAGGCCCAACAGGCCTGTGGCCACATCGACAAGTCGATCGCCGCCCTGCAGACCAGCGAGCACACCTCCGATCCGGCCACCCGGGCCCAACTGCAACAAGAGGCCTACCGCCAACTGCGGGCGGCCCTGCCCATCGCGTCGGAGGCGGCGTTCCACGACGGGACCTACCAGGCCCTCATGACCACCGTGTCCGAGTCCAACCGGGTCGCCGAATCGCTGCTGGTCCCGGCCCTTCAGGCCCAGTGTGCCGAAACCGTCTCCGGCCCCCTCGGAGCGCCATTCCAGCCGTCCAACACGTCGCCGGTCATCACCTCGCCGGTCATCACCTCGCCACCTTCCACGTCCGACCGGAGCGGGGCTCTGGCCGGAGGATCGACGACGACGTCACGGCCCTGAGTGCGGTCCCGCCGGTCACCAGGCGGGATCAGCGGGCCGGACACGACTCGCCAGTGGTGGCCACAGATCGGCAAAGAACCACTGCCCGACCGCGGCGGTCGGGTTGAGATGGATGCCATCGGCGGAACGGAGGGCCACCCCGTCCACCGATGCGGCATAGTGCCCACCCGGACAGACCAGGCCACCAAAATCGTCCACGATCGTCCTGGCCGGATACTCCGTCGCCACCGTCCGCAGCATGGCGTCGTACTGGGAAATCCGGGAGGCGGAATCCTCGGGCCAGGACGCCCCGCCAAGATCGGCTGCCGGGTGGTAGCAAGCCGCCGTCATCAGGGCCACGGTCGCACCACCCGAGGAGGCCGTGAGGACGGCCTGTTCGAGGGAGGCCTTCAGCAGCGCATCGAAGCCGGGCTGGCCGATGTGCTGCCACGTGCCTCCGATGAGCAGGTTGCTGACCTCCCACCGACCGGCCAGCAGAACAACGAGGTCAGGGTGGAAACCGGCCAGATCGTGGCGCCAGAGAGCCGGCCACTGCTTCGGGTGCGGTGTGCCGGCGCTGCAGGCCGCCGTGGGGTGCCCGATGAAACCGGCCTGTTCCACCGCTTCCGACCGGATGACGCCACAGCCGACGATGGCTGCGTTGTCGACCACGATGTCGGTCGGATGGACCTTCTCCGCTGCCTGCAACGCCTGCGCCAACCGGTAGGCCACCGAGTCGCCAACCACCATGACCCGTATCGGTGGCCTCGTGTCGGCGAGGGTCTTTGTGGCCGGATGGACGGCAACCGGCGTCGCACTGGCTTCGATGGGGCCGGTCGCCACAAGGACCAGTGCCGCCGCGGCGACCACGGCGGCGCCGGTCGCCACCATGCCGCCGGCATGGCGCCAGAGGGCAAACCGCCGCTGGCGGATCGGCAGTTCGACGACGAAATAGGAGGCGGTGGCGATGGCCAGCGTGACGACCAAACGCAGAACGAGCAGGGCCATGGGGGAAGCCGGCACCCGGGACGGGCTGAGGGCCACATAGACCGGCAGATGCCAGAGGTAGGCGCCGTAGCTGATCCGGCCCAGAAAACGGAGGGGAGCCAACGCCAGGGTCCTTGCCACCACACCGTCCTGGGTCGTCACCAGCACCAGCAGCAACAGCGCCGAAGCGGCCGCCACCAGGAGTCCGCCACCGCGGAAGAACCAGGGACCGAGCCCGCGGCACGTCACCACGGCGACCACCAGGGTTGCGAGCGCCAGGATGCCCGTCACCTGGAGGCACCGGCGGATCCCGGTCGACTCGACCTCCCAGGCGACAACCCTTTGGGGGGGCTGGCGCCGGATTGACCGGAACACCGGCGATCCGGCCAACGGTTGCCACGTTTCCAACTGCCAGGTTGATGCCGAGGCACCCCTCGAGGTCCGGGCCACATAGAGCGGGGCTTCCAGCGACCGTCGCCGTTCGGCCCACCAGGCCAGCCCACAGGCCAACACCGCGCCCATCAACACGTCCTGGGCCCGGGTATCGGTCCCTTCATAGAGACGGGTGACACTCCAACCCCGGGCATACCCCCACTGCATCTCGACCGCCGAGGCGATGACCCCGAAGGAAGCCACCGCCATGACCGGCAGCAGTCGACGGGCCGGGGTGAAACGCCGGCCCAGATGCAACAGGACCAAAACCACCGGTGGCCAGACCAGGTAGAACTGCTCTTCGACGGCGAGGGTCCACAGGTGGACCAACGGCGATCCCGGGGCGCTCTGGCCGAAGTAGTTCGAAGCTCCGAAGATGGCGTGCCAGTTGGCCACGTAGAAGAGGGCGGCCAGTCCGTCGAACCGGAGGGCCGAGCCCCCGAGGGAAGGGTCCACCACGTGGGCGCAGAGGACCACGACGGCCACCATCACGACGAGCGCCGGCAGCAGGCGGCGAGCCCGGCCGGCCCAGAACCGGCCCAGCCGGATCGTCAGTGTTTCGGCCCACTCCTCCAGCAACAGCGAGGTGATGAGGAAGCCGGACAGGACGAAGAAGACGTCAACGCCGAGGAATCCTCCGGAAGAAAGCGGAGCGGCGCCGTGGTAGAGGAGGACCGCCGCCAAGGCGAGCGCCCGAACCCCATCCAGCGAGGGGATGTAGCCCAGAACGACTTTCCGGCCGAGAGTCCGGGGCCGCTGCCGGGCGCGCTCATGGCGGGACAGGCCGTCACCCTGTGTGACCAATCCGCTCACCGCACCACCCGAATCACCGACCATGCCTCCGCCCCACCGCCACCGCGGGCTGGCGATCAGCCCACTGGAGGACTCCCATGTTGCCAGACCCCTCGGAGATTCGAAACTCCGGAATGCGGTCCTGACCACGCTCCGCGGTCGGACGGGACCGTCGATTCGGACCGGTTCATCGACCCGTCAGGGACAGAACGGGCGTCCCGGCGGGTGGAACGGGCGTCGGAACTCTGCGACCGGATGCCTTCGAGGGACCAGGGTCGTCTCTGGCAGGAAGGTCCTCCGGCCCGGAGTCGACGTTCGGGTCAGACCTCGGGGTAGTAGCCGGCCGGCAGGTTGATGGTCTTCTTCTCGAGGAAGAGTTCGAGGCCGTCTTCACCGAACTCCCGGCCCACGCCCGAGGCCTTGTAGCCACCGAACGGCGAGGAGAAGTCGATCGGAATGCTCGAGTTCACCATGTAGGTGCCGGTCCGGATCTGGCGGGCCACATTCAGGCCCCGGTCGTTGTCGGCGCCATAGACCCCACCGCACAGCCCGTACTCCGAGTCGTTGGCGATGCGAACGGCATCGGCCTCGTCGTCGTAGGGGATGATCGAGAGCACCGGGCCGAAGATCTCTTCCTGGGCGATCCGCATCGAGTTCTCCACGTCGACGAAGACGGTGGGCTCGACAAACCATCCGGTGGACTGGTCGGCCGGACGGCCGCCACCGACGGCGAGGCGGGCCCCCTCTTCCTGACCGATCTTGATGTAGCCCTCCACCCGGTCCCGCTGACGCTCGGCCACCAGTGGGCCGACTTCAGTGGCGGGGTCGAGGGCGTCGCCGACCGTCATGTTCCGCACCGTCTCGACGAAGGCGTCGGAGATTTCCTGGTAGCGGCTGCGGGGAGCGAGAATGCGGGTCAGGGAGATGCAGGCCTCACCGTTGTTCATGATGGCATTGGGCATGATGACCGGCAGCGACTCGGCCAGGTTGATGTCGTCCAGCAGGATGGCCGCCGACTTGCCACCCAACTCGAGGCTGCAACGCTTCAGGTTGGCGCCGCACGCCGCACCGATCTTGCGCCCGGCGACGGTCGAACCGGTGAAGGAGACCTTGTCGACATCGGGATGGTTCACGAGGTACTCGCCCACCTCGCGGCCGGCCGGAACCACGTTCAACACGCCGGCCGGGAGGCCGGCTTCGGCGAACAGTTCGGCGAGGACGTTGGCATCGAGGGGGGTCTCCGGGGCCGGCTTGTAGACGACCGTGCTGCCCGAGAGCAGGGCCGGAGCCAGCTTGGAGCAGCCCAGGAAGAGGGGTACGTTCCAGGGCGTGATGGCGGCCACCACACCGACCGGTTCCTTGGTGATGAGAACCGGGCCGAGCAGACCGTCGCGCACGGTGTCAAAAGCAAACGTCGAACCAAGGCCGGCGTAGTAGTCAAGCGTCATCGTCGGCGCAAAGACCTGGGCCATCAGGCTCCACGAGACCGGGGATCCCATCTCGTTCGAGATGAGCTCGGCCAGTTCCTGGGCGCTGCCCTTGATGAGGTCGGACACCTTGGCCAGAACCGCACCTCGCTCGGCCGGAGTCATCCGGGGCCACGGGCCTTCGGTCAGCGCCAGCTTGGCGGCGGCCACCGCCTTGTCGATGTCGGCCTCCTTGGCCTCGGGAGTCTGGCCCACCAACTCCCCGGTGGACGGCGAATGGACCTCGAAGACGTCGCCGGACGACGGGGCCACCCAGTCGCCACCAATGAACAGTCGGTCGTAAGTCTTCACGGTCCCTCCCTGGAACGCTCGTTGTCGGCGCCGTGGCCGGTTGCCCAAAATCTAGCCCCATCGCCCATCGGACGGAGACGGGCCCCGCCTCCTCCGGGACCGGGCTCATCCCGGGACAGGTCGACCCCAGACCGGTACGCTCCATGTCACGAGTCCCGACCAGCGAGGAATGCCCGTGCTCTCTCCCCTTGACGACTATCCGATCCACCAGATTTCGGAGCCCATGCGCCACGTCGGCACCTCGGACCGCAACTTCTACGACCGCTACTACTTCAACATCCACGGCACCGGCGAGGTACACGGCACCGATGACGAGTTGTTCTGCGTGATCGGCGTCGGCCAGTACCCGAACCTCGGAGTGGCCGACGCCTTTGTCTCGGTGAAGATGGGTGACGACCATCGGGTGGTGCGCTCATCCCGGGTGCTCGGCGCCGACCGGATGGACGCCTCGGTGGGACCAATCCGGGTCGAGGTCCTCAAAGGGCTGGAGAAGGTCCGGGTCATCCTGGAGCCCAACGAATGGGGCATCGAGCTCGACGCCACCTACGACGCCTTCTCCCAGGCCCATCTCGAGTCCCGGCACTTCGACCGCCAGTTCTCACGGGTGATCTTCGACTCCACCCGGTTCGCCCAGCTGGGTGGCTGGACCGGTACCTTGCGCATGGGAAACCGGGAGGTGAACCTCACCCCGGACGTCTGGTGGGGTTCGAGGGACCGCAGTTGGGGCGTCCGGCCGGTCGGCGAGTCCGAGCCGCCCGGCATCCGGGTCACCGACACCGACACGTCGGCCGGCTTCTTCTGGATCTATGCACCGGCCCGGTTCGAGGACGAGTCCCTGATCACCATTATCCAGGAACGGCCCAACGGCGAACGGATCATGCAGGATGCCCATCGCATCCACGGCATCGCCTCCGACGCTCCGCCCGAATGGCTGGGCCGTCCCGAGCACGAACTTCGGTTTTCCCCCGGTGGCCGGCGGGTGGTGGGGGCGACACTCCGCTACTACGGGCCCCACGGGCAACAGACCACCGAGATCGAAGTGGAGCCGTTGCTGGCCTTCCCCCTGCTGCTCGGAACCGGCTACGGACTCGAACCCGACTGGAAGCACGGGATGTACCAGGGCGACCTCGTCACCCAGGGTCAGGTCATCGATCCGATCGACGACTCCTACTTCGACTGGGCCCTGACCGAGTACGCCGCCCGCTTCACCTGTGACGGCAAAGTCGGCTACGGCATGTTCGAGTGTGCCGTGATGGGCCGCCATGAACAGTACGGGTTCGCCTGAGCCGACCGAAAGGACGCGGCGGGCTGACCGGCCGGGGTGTGACCGGGCTCAGGCGACTCCGGCGTTCCAGTCGGCTCCCCAGCCGGTTCGCTCGGCGCACCATGCCCACAGGGCGCCACCATCGGTCACGTCCTGGTCGGGACTCCGGCGGGTCCAGGGGACCTTGTGCTCCCACCGGGGTTGGCGGTCCAGCCAGAACTCGCCGCTGCGGGTGGCGCCTGCGGGCGATGACGCCAACCAGGCAATGGTGTCCGCCCCTTCGGCCGGTGTGCGCAGCAACGGCCCGATCATCCGGGAGAACCCCGGCAAACTGTCACGGATGCCCGGTGTGTCGACCCATCCCGGATGCATGGCGTGGAACTGCACACCCGATCCCATGGTGCGACGCACCCATTCGTGCATGAGCACCAACTGGGCCCGCTTGACCTTGGCGTAGGCCACCGTGCCGTCGTAGGAACCGGCGTCCATCTCGAGACTGGACCGGTCAAAACGCTGGCTGTAGAGGCCACCCGAGGAGACCTGGATCACCCGGGCCGGGGCGGCCGCCGCCAACCGGGACCAGAGCAGTCCGGTCAGCAGATAGGGACCCAGCAACTGGGTGGCCACGGTCACCTCGTTTCCCTGCCGGGTGAGGGTGCGTTCCTTGGTCAGTGCTCCGGCGTTGTGGACCAGGACATCGAGGCATCCATGGTGCTCGCAGAACGTCTCGGCCATGGCCCGCACGGCATCCAGATCCCCCAGGTCTCCGAGCAGAACAGACAGTCGGGCCTTGGGCACCTGGGCGGCGATCGCCGAAACGGTCGACTCGGCCCGGGCCTCACTGCGGGCGCCAACGACCACGGTTGCCCCCAACCGGGCCAGTTCGACCGCAGCAGCCTGGCCGATCCCCGAGGTGGCCCCGGTGACCAGCACCACCCGACCCTCCATCGATTCCAGGCCGCTCCAGTGGCTGGTCGACTGGCGGACACGGGGTCCGACGCCGGTGAAACTCGCCGCCACGGTGGCCTCCAGCAGTTCGTCCACGATCGCACCGACCGCCCCCCGGTCTCCTTCGGTGAGGTCCGGTGACGAAAGCGCCTTGCGCAGACCGGCCACCCCGTTGTCCCCGATCCGACGGAACGGAACCGTGAGCAGCGGATCCAGCCAGCGCAGGCGGCCCTTCAGGGTCAGCTCGGCGTCGTAGGTGAGCAGCGAACCGCCATCGGCCCGATCCGCCACGACGATCGTGTCCACCGACCGCACCGACAGGCTCTCCCCCACCAGGACGACCCGACGGGACGGCTGGTACTCGGTGATCCGGTAGGTCATGGTCGTGGTCCGACCACCGCCCGTCGAGACCACAAGATCGAAGGCGGAACCAACACCGAGTTCACCGGCATCGGTTCTGACGGACGACCTCGTGCCGGGATCCCACTCGGCAGCATGGGAAAAGTCGGCCATGTACGAGAACGTCGCTTCGGGATCGCGTCCGGACACCAAGGTGCGGCGATAGTGGGCCACGGGTTGTTCCTTTCGAGCCGGGGTCGCCCGGGAACCGGAGTCCGGGCACCGCAACGGGCCATGACCACCCGGGAACAAGGCGTTACCCCAACTATAGTGAGACCCGAAGCGTGGAGGTCCGGCAGGTTGGGGGCGGAGCCGCCCGCCAACCGAGGAGTCCGAGCAACTCATGAACATCGCCATCGTTGGTACCGGCATCTCCGGACTGACCTGCGCCCACCTGCTGTCCCGGGAGCACGACGTGACCGTCTTCGAGTCGGATCCCCGTCCCGGCGGACACGCCCATACCGTCACCGTGGAGGTTGGTGGTTCCTCCTACGACGTGGACACCGGCTTTCTCGTCTACAACGACCGGAACTATCCCGGCCTCATCAAGTTGTTCGCCGACCTCGGCGTCACCACGAAGGCCAGCGACATGAGTTTCAGCGTGACCGATGCCGCCTCCGGGCTGGAATGGAAGGGCTCCTCCTTCTCGACGGTCTTCGCCCAACGCAGGAATCTGGTTCGGCCGGCCTTCCTCCGCATGCTTCTCGACGTGGTCCGGTTCAACCGGTTGGCCAAAGGCCTCCTCAAACGTCCGGCCGACCTCGCCGTCTCGTTGCAGGACCTGCTGGCCAAGGGATCGTGGTCATCGCACTTCCTTGACTGGTACCTGATCCCGATGGGAGCGTCGATCTGGTCGGCCGATCCCCGGACGTTCCTCGCCATGCCCGCATACACGTTTGCCCGGTTCTTCGACAACCACGGCCTCCTCGACTACGGGAACCAGCCCCAATGGCGCACGGTCACCGGCGGATCAAAACGGTACGTGCAGGCCATCACCTCTCCGTTGGGTGACCGGCTCCGTCTCTCCTGCCCGGTGACCCGGGTCACCCGGGAGGCCGACGGTGTGATCGTCGAATCGACCCGGGGCGCCGAACGCTTCGACGAAGTGGTTCTCGCCACCCACAGCGACCAGGCGCTGGCGTTACTGGGAGACGCCTCCGAAGCCGAACAGGAGGTGCTCGGTGCCATCGCCTATCAGCCCAACCGGGCCACCCTGCACACCGACCAGAGACTCCTGCCCCGGGAGCGCCGGGCCTGGGCCAGCTGGAACTACCACCAGCTCAAATCGGCCAAAGGGGCTTCCGCCGACACTGCGACCCTGACCTACCGCCTGCGGAGCCTCCAGGGCATCGAAGCCTCCGAGGAGATCCTGGTCACGTTGAACCAGGACGAGTTCATCGACGAAAGCAAGGTGCTGGGTCGGTTCGACTACGCCCATCCGGTCTTCGACGTGGCGGCCATCGCCGCCCAGGGCCGCCACGAGGAACTGAACGGCGACCGCCACACCTGGTACTGCGGCGCCTACTGGACCTACGGGTTCCACGAAGACGGCCTGCAGAGCGCGCTCAAGGTCTGTCGGAAGATGGCCGGCGAGCAGTTGTGAATCCGGACGGATCCCTTCGCAGCGGGATCTACACCGGCCGGGTGGTCCACCGGCGCTACCACCCGGTCGAACACGACTTCGCCTACCGGGTGGTGATGGTCGGCGTCGACGTCGACGAGTTCGACGAACTCTGCGCCCTCCACCCGCTCTGGTCGTCAGGCCGACGCAACGTGGTGAGCCTGAACCGGGCCGACTACTTCGGCGACCCGGGAATCCCTCTCGCCGAAGCGGTCCGGAACCGGGTCGAAGAGGTCACCGGCGTCCGACCGGGCGGCTCCATCCTCCTGCTCACCCAGCCAAGAACCTGGGGTTGGCTGTTCAACCCCATCTCGATCTACTACTGCCTCACTCCCGACGACGAGGTGGAGTTCGTCCTCGTCGAGGTGACCAACACCCCCTGGCACGAACGGACCACCTACGTGCTGCCCGGAATCGGCGAACACGTCCGGGCCAAGGAACTCCACGTCTCCCCGTTCCTGCCCATGGACCTCGAGCACCACTTCACCCTCGGCCGGCCCGGTCGTCACCTGACGGTCGGGATCGACGACCTCCGGGGCGGGACCCTGTTCTTCCGGGCCACCATGGCCCTGCAGCGACACGAAGCCAGCCGGGCCTCGCTGCAACGGCTCATCACCAACTTCCCGTTCATGACCATCCGGGTCAGCTGGGCCATCTACCGCCAGGCCCTCGCCCTGCGCTGGAAGGGGGCCCGGTTCCACCCTCACCCGAACAAGTCGGCAGAAACTGGCAAACAGTCGGTGCCCCCGGCCTCGAAGGACGAACCGCCGGAAGCTCCCGGCAATACCCGCCGATCAGCATGAAACCCAGCGCACCATGAACCGTTATGACATGCTCCCGACGGAAGGCAGCACGTCGGAAGTTTCCACCACCCACCCCATCCGGACCCGCCAGGAGCCTTGAGAGTGAAGCCCAGTCTGAAGCAGAAGATCGATACCGCCTTGACCCCGGTGGCCACCCGGTTCCTCCGGCTGATGGCGGCCCAGATCCGGCAGGGCACGCTCGTCATCATCGACCACGACGGCACCCACCGCTGCGGGTCCGGCCTCCCCGAGATCACGTTGCGGGTCCACGATCCCCGCCTCTACTCCATGGTGCTCCTCGAGGGTTCGGTCGGTCTCGGCCGGGGCTATGCCGACGGAATGTGGGAGTGCAACGATCTCACCGGACTGGTCCAGATCCTCTCCCGGGGGCTGAGACCGGTGACCGACATCCAGGACAAGGTCGGCCAGACCATCGCGGTGGCCACCGACTGGGCCCGGCGCCTGCGGCCACCGACCAAAGCCGTGGACCGGGACAACATCCACGCCCACTACGACATCTCCAACGACTTCTTCGAACTGATGCTGGACGAGACGATGATGTATTCGTGCGCCATCTTCGACACACCGGAGATGTCCCTGGTGGACGCCCAGCGGGCCAAGCTCGACCGCCTGTGCACCAAACTCGGGCTGGGAAGAGACGACCACGTTGTCGAGATCGGCACCGGATGGGGCGGCTTTGCCATCCACGCCGCCACCAATTTCGGGTGCCGGGTGACCACCACCACAATCAGCGATGCCCAGTTCGCATTCGCTTCCAAGCGGGTCGCCGACGCCGGTCTGGCCGACCGCATCACCGTGCTCAACGACGACTATCGGGACCTTCGTGGCACCTACTCGAAGTTGATCTCCATCGAGATGATCGAGGCGGTGGACTGGCGTCAGCACGACACCTTCTTTGCCACGTGTGCATCGTTGCTCCGCAGTGACGGTCTCATGGCCCTCCAGGCGATCACGGTCGACGACCGCAGTTTCGAACGGGCCAAGAACGGCACCGACTTCATCCGGGAGCTCATCTTCCCCGGGGGATGCCTGCCCTCCCTGGAGTCCATCTCACGCTCGCTGAGGCGGGCCACGCCACTCGTGGTCATCGACCTCGAAGACATCGGACGCCACTACGCCGAAACCCTGCGGCGCTGGTACCTGAATGTCGAAGCACGCCGGGACGAAGTGGCCGCCCTCGGTCTGGACGACCGCTTCCAGCGTCTGTGGGACCTCTACCTCTGCTACTGCGAAGGGGCCTTCCTGGAACGCCACATCTCCGACGTGCAGATGATCATGGCCATGCCGGACTGGCAGGCCCCGATGGTGGCCCGACCCGCCTGATCATCCGACGGCGCGGATCCCCTCGGCTTCCCAGAAGGCCCGGATGGCCGCCAGCTTCCCCTCGGGGTTCCTTCGGTAGGTGTAGACACCGTCGACCTCGACCGCCACACCTCCCGGCAGGGTGATCCGGATCACGCCGACGTTGGCCACTTCGTCTCCACACTGGAACGACCGGGCAATGTCGAATGTGATCGAGTCGTTCACGCCGATGACGTTGTCGTAGAACGCGCTGATGGCCTCGATCCCCCGGTGGCCCTGACCTTGCGGATCAAAGGCCGAAGGACCCACCGGATCCTCTACCACGGCATCGTCGGCAAAGAGTTCCAGCCATGCAGCCTTGTCCCCGGCGCCGACGGCAGCCATGGAGGCCTGACTCAACTCCCGGGCACTGCGGATCCCGTCACCCATTTTCTCTCTCCTTGTCGTCACCACTTCGGTTTCACCACGTCACGTCGGACCAGAGTTGACGTCGGTCTTCCCCACCCTCGGATTCAAGGGATGGGCCGGCCCGGCCGCCAGCCGGCGGTTCCCGACTACCCCTTCACCTTGGCGATCACGTCATCGGCGTAGCGGCGGAGGTGGTCGATCTTGACCTGCAGCGACTCGGTATCCGCCCCCACCACATAGGGCCACCGGAAGCCCACGATCACGTCGGTCACGCCACGGTCTTCCAGTCGGCGGATTCCGTCCACGGTGAACGAGTCCAGCGAGATCACGTGAACCTCGAAGGGCTTGTCGGCGGTGCCGGCTTCTTCCCGCAGGTGGTCCAGTTCCTCGAGCAGGCGAGGCAGATCTTCGGGATCACCGCCGCCATGGAGCCAACCGTCGCACCGGGCCGCCCGGCGCAGGGCCGGACGGGCATGACCTCCCACCAACAGGGGGATCGGTTCGGTGGGGATCGGGTTGATCTTGACCGGAGGAAGGTCGTAGGCCTCGCCGTGGTACTCGAAGTAGCCGCCCGCAGACAGGCCCTGGACGATGTCCACCGCTTCGTCCATGCGCTTGCCCCGACCCTCCCAGGGCACATCGACCAGTTGGTAGTCCTCGGGCCAGGGGCTGGTTCCCACCCCAAGCGCCAAACGGTTGTTGGTCATCACGGCCACCGAGGTGGCCTGCTTGGCCACCACGAGCGGATGCCGGGTGGGCAGCTTCAGGACGAAGGTCACGAAGCGCAGGGTGCTGGTCACCGCACCCATGGCCGGAATCAGGGAGAAGGGCTCGATGAAGGGCTTGTCCTCCAGGAACTCCCGGGTCCCGTCCGGATTGAACGGATAGGTGGCCTCCGACTCCTCCGGGTAGCAGAGGCTGTCGGGCACGACGAACGAGTCATACCCCGCTTCCTCGGCGGCACGGGCCAGGGGGAGGTAGAAGCTCGGATCCACCATCGATTCGGCGTATGAAAAGCGCATCGTTGTCCTTTCCGGCCCTCAGGCTGGTCTCATCATCACATTCGGCCACACCCCACCGACGGCGAGACCTGTCCCCGTTGGTCAACGGGGCGCCAGTGCCATCTGGTCCGAGGCGAACCAGACCCGGTCCGAGGCGCCCGATCAGTCGACGGAGTGTTGCAGCAGTCCCGCCGCCTTCAACCGGTCAGCCACCCACTGCACGCTGTCGGATTGCTCCATCTGGTCGGCCCAGCCGTCGAGGATCTGCTCCACCTCGGCCTGGGTGGCCACTGTTCCGAGAACGATCACGACCAGGGTCCCCACCGGGACCGAGCCGACTTCCAGGTCGCCGAACGGCGTGAACGACTCCGCCTCGCCGGAAACCTCCAACATCGCGTACAGCTCACCGGTGTCGGTCACCCAACTCAACTCGTAGCGGCGGCCCTTGTGGTCGTGCCAGTCGTTTCCGAACTCCACCTCGGCGGACTGCCGGCGACGTTCATCAGCGCTGTAGAACTGTTCGAGGTCCACTGTCCACTCTTCCTTGGGGTCGATCCGGGCCACCGGGAAACCCTCCCGGTCACCGTCGTTCTGGTCCAGAACCCGTCAACTTAGTCGGCGTAGTCATCTACGAGGGTGAGCCATCCTGTCCGGCCTGCCTCCACGTGGCCTTCGATGCAACACCGCGGCCGACCGGTTGTTCTCCCGGTCGAACCCCGGCCCGGGCGACCGGGCACGATTGTGGTCATCCGGCCCGTCAGGCGCAGTCACCATGACCACCCAGAGTGAACGTCAACCGCACGAGGTGGCGGTTGGCTCCATGATCCCCGGGCAATCCGTTCCCGCCATGGTGAAACAAAGGCCGGTGGCCTAGCGTTGAACAGTCAGGGAGACACCATCCCGGGACGCCCGCTGGCGAACTCCCAGTGGTGACGGTCCAAGAGGCCCGGGGTGTCCATCTTCCGGTTCGTTCGCCCGGAGTGCATCCGGGCAACAGGGACACGAGATCAACGACGCGAACAGGGGAACTCGCAACACCATGGCAAAGAATGCACCACTGATTCCGATGGGACGCCTCACCCGGGGACGTCGTGGCGAGGTTCATGCGGCCAACGGACGTCGGATGGCGTTGGAGCGGACGATGGTGGGCGTACTGGCCGGCGTGGTCGGTTTCAGCCTGCTCAGCGTGGCCGGTGCCACGCCGGCCTTTGCCGCCGACATCCCTTCCGCCCCCACCAACGTCACCGCGGTCGCCGGCAACGCGTCTGCCACCATCTCCTTTACCGCACCGCAAAGTGACGGTGGTTCGGCCATCACGTCGTATACGGCGACGGCAACCGACGTCACCTATCCGGCCGCCGGAAGCACCACCGCCTCGGGCTCGTCCAGCCCCATCACCATTTCCGGACTCAACAACGGCGACGCCTACACGGTCACCGTTCAGGCCACGAACGACGTCGGAACCAGCGATGCGTCGGCTCCGAGCAACGACGTCACCCCCTATGCCGTGGCTCCTGGGACGATCGCATCCTGGAAGGGCCGTCCGACCGGAGCGAGTGAACTCCGTGGCATCAGCTGCCCGACCACTGCCACCTGCGTCGCCGTGGGCACCGACGGCGACCTCTTCATCGAGCAGGAACTTCCTCCCGACGGTGGACAGCCGGTCTGGAGCGGAAGCGAGTACGCCGGCAGCGGAACCCTGAACGGCGTGAGTTGTGCCTCACCGGGCAACTGCACGGCCGTCGGCCAGTTGACGAACGCACCCTCAGGTTCACCCTCGGCCGTTGCCCTGACCGAGACCAACGGAACCTGGTCGGGTGCCGTTGCAGTCACCGGTGGCACCAACGGCTTCTTCAACGCCGTCTCCTGTACCGCTCCGGGGTTCTGCACCGCGGTCGGCATCGATTCGTCCCGGGTGCCGATGTTCTCCACCGAGACCAACGGAAACTGGTCAAATGTGAAGGCGATCACCTCGTCGTCGTACAGCGCCCAGGGCGGAACGTTCACCGGGGTGAGTTGCACGTCGCCCCGGAACTGCGTGGGCGTCGGCCAGAACGCAAACAGTGACGGCCAGGTGATCTGGTCCACCGAGACCAACGGAGTCTGGGCTCCGGTGGCCAACTTCCCGACGAATGCCGGCGGTGGCGGGTTGAACGGCATCAGTTGCGTCTCCGCCGGGAACTGTACGGCGGTCGGTTTCGACTACTCCAACTCGTCCCCGGTGTACATCACGGAAACCAACGGAACCTGGCAGGACACCACCCAGGAAGTGTCCATCTCGGGCGACACCTCGGGTGGCACCTTCAACGGCGTGAGCTGCTCGGATGCCACCGACTGCGTGGCGGTGGGTGCCACCTACGGCGGCCAGCCCATCTACGCTCTCGACACCTCCGGGACCTGGTCCGACGCCTCGCCACTCAACCCGGCGATCTCGGGCCAGCTGGTCGGCACCTCGTGCGTCGGTGGCAGCTGCGTGGCGACGGGAACCGAGTCCAGTGTCGACAGCGGGAACTTCGGCATCGTGGAGACGTCCATCACCACGCCCGATGCACCCACCCAGGTCACGGCCACCCCCAACAGCGCCCTGGCCACCGTTTCCTGGGCGCCATCGTCGGACCAGAACATTCCCATCGCCAGTTACACGGTCACGGCCACCGATGGCACCACTCCGGCCAACGGCGGCCAGACCTGTGCCACCAAAACCACGACCTGCAACGTGGCCGGCCTCGTCAACGGTGACACCTATACGTTCACCGTGACGGGCGCCAACATGTTCGGCTCCAGCGTGGCGTCAACTCCTTCCAACTCGATCGTCACCGGTCCGGTGGTCTCCGGAGTCAGCCCGTCGGTGGGCACGGCGGCCGGAGGCGACACCGTGACGATCACCGGGCAGGGATTCACCGGTGCCTCGGCCGTCACGTTCGGTACCAATCCGGCGACGGCCTTCACCGTGAACAGCGACTCTTCGATCACCGCCACCAGCCCGGCCGGAACCGGCCTGGTCGACATCACGGTGACTGCCGGTGGTCTGACCTCGCCGGTCGGGGGTGGCGACCAGTTCACCTACGTCTCGTCGTCGGCCACCGAGTACGGATACACCTGTAGCGCCACCGACTCCTCGGCCTCGTCCACGCTGGTCCCGATCTACGTCTCCGACACAACGGCGCCGTCGACGACCGCACACTTCACCGCCGGCACGTCCTTCACGACCGGGGTCACCGAAGCCGCCGAGTTCCCGTCGTCCGTGGTGGACAACTGGACCGGGGCCGGAGCATCGTCGGTCACCTTGCTGACGGCCCAGACGACGTTGGACGGCGTCGACAACAGTGGCCATCCCAGTCCCGCGGTGACCAACGTCTCTTCGGCGGCCACCGCCGTGGGTGTTTCCACGCCTTCGACCTACCCGATCGCTCCAGCCAACGGAGTGACCTTCTCGGTGACGTCGGCTCCGGTCACGTTCACCTTTGGTCCGGTGACCTCCTCCACCCCGGTGAATCTGGTGCCGGGCGAGATCGATTTCACCCTCTCCTATGCGGGATCGGGTTCCGCCCCGGTGGGCGTAACCTGCATCGCCCCGACATCGCCCACCGCCCTGGCCACCATCACGGTCACACCACCCACGCCGACTCCCACCTACGCCGTCCCCGCCTCCAGCGTTCCCTTGATCGGCCAGGTCAGCCCCGGGGCTCCGGCGGCGTGGACAACGAGTGTCACCAACACCTCGACCACCCCGGTGGTCATCTCCAACATCACCGCTTCGGTCATCGCCACGCCGCCCGGTGGGTCACCAACCGCCGTGTCGGCTTTGGTGACCCTCGGCAACGGTGGCGTCACGCCGGTCACCCTCACCCGGGGTGCTTCCCTGGCCGTGACCACCTACGTACCGGCCACGGCGACCGGAGCCCTGGTGTCCGGCACGGCCATCACCGGCACGTTGACGGTGACATCGTCCAATGTCCCCGGGGCGAACAACCCCATCCAGGCGTCCACCCTGACCCCGGTCACCGTGGTCGTGATCGCCGGCGGCGTGGCCGCCGTGGCCACACCGGGTGTCACCTTGACCAGCTCCTCACTGCCCCTCGACCAGACCCTGGCCGCCGTCGGGCTCAAACTGCCCACCAAGAAGATCAAGACCGGTTCCCGCCATCCGGGCAAGGCCATCGTCCCGCCGGCCGTCGGAGTGACCCTGGCCGCCGTTCCCGGCAACCAGGTCCTCCCGGGCTTCTGCGGTGACGGAAGTTGCGGTCAGGCCCTGCAGCTGACCGGCAACTTCGGTCCCTACGCCAACCAGAAAGCTCCCATCTCGGCCACGTTGAAGTTCTTCTACGGATCCTCGGATCCCGCCGGTTCGGTCTACTGGCAGGGTGCCACGTCGGCCTCGCCCATCAAACTGCCCGCCTGCGTGAAGAGCAAGACCGGCTACAACACGCCGTGCCTGCTGGGCCCCGAGACCTCCACCGGATCCACCGGCGCCGGCACCTTCACCGTGCTCGACACGGTGCTGTTCGTGGCCGGCGACCCGACGGCCATGCGCAAGGGATAGGCGCGCCGCAGGCAAGAACCGGAGGGAGCATCGAACCGGGACACCACCTGCCAAACTGAAGTGTGGCCATGGACGCAGTGAGGGCACCGCGGGGCAACGCCCACGCCAAGGAAACAGGCGCCCGACCGATTGACGTTTCGCCGTACGTGGCCCAACCGGCCATCACCTGGTGGCCCGATGATTCCGGAGATTCCCCACGGTGGGACACCGTCGAAGGTTCGCTGGTCTTCGGTGACGTGTCCGGCTTCACGAACATGTCGGAACGTCTGGCCCGCCACGGCAAGGTCGGTGCCGAAGAGGTCGCCGATGCCATCAACAACTGCTTCGATGCCTTGCTTGGAGTCGCCCACCGCCAAGGTGGCCAACTCCTGAAGTTCGGCGGCGACGCCCTGCTTCTGCTGTTCACCGGGGACGACCACGCACTTCGGGCCGCCCATGCCGCCCTTGACATGCGGACCCAACTGCGGAGCGTGGGTCGCATCGACACGTCGTCGGGACGGGTCGTGCTGCGGATCTCGATCGGCGTCCACTCCGGGCCGGTCACCCTCTTTCTCGTCGGCGGCTCCCACCGGGAGTTGATTGCCCTCGGTCCGGGCATCTCGGCCGTCGTGGAGTGCGAAAGCACCGCCACGGCCGGCGAGATCGTGATGAGCGCCACCACCTCGTCCCTGCTGCCCCGTCGTTGCCAGGGCCGACCCCGGGGCAACGGATTTCTCCTTCGATCCCCCGGTCCGACCCGGGCTCCCCAGGCAACGCCAACAACGGCGCCAGTGGCAGTCAACGGCGCCCGTTTCGTACCGACGGCGGTACGTCGGCACCTTCTCGGTGGAGGAACCGAGTCCGAGCACCGCAACGCCACCGTGGCCTTCCTGCACTTTGACGGCACCGACGAACTTCTGGCGTCCGAAGGGCCCGCCACGCTGGCCCAGCGGATCGATGACGTGGTGCGGACGGTCCAGGAGGTCGCCGATCGTCATCAGGTGTGTTTCCTCGGGACCGATGCCGACCACGACGGAGGCAAGATCATCCTGACGGCCGGAGTCCCCAACCGCGAGGGTGACGACGAAGAGCGCATGCTCACCACCCTGGTGGAGATCAACAAGGCGAACCTGGCGCTCGGTTTGCGTATCGGTGTCAACAACGGCGCCGTCTTCGCCGGCGACATCGGCACCCGGGTTCGTCGCACCTTCACCGTGATGGGCGACACGGTCAATCTGGCGGCCCGTCTCATGGCGCGGGCCGAAACCGGCCAGATTCTCGCCACCGACGAGGCCCTCAGGCGCTCGAACCTGCGGCTCGTCACCAGTCCGGTCGAGCCGTTCCTGGTCAAGGGCAAAAGACGACCGGTCAACGCCGCCATCATCCGGGACATCGACCGGGGCCGAAACGCCAACGACCTGCAACTTCCCTTTGTCGGTCGAGACGACGCACTCGGGCAACTCGAGGCGTTGCACCGGGACGCCTCCCATGGCCAGGGCCGGACCTTTGTCATCAGGGGCGGACCTGGCATGGGCAAGTCCCGCCTGCTCGGCGAGTTCCACCAGCGTCATCCCGACCAACCCTGGATCACCCTGTGGTGCGAGCAGTTCGAAGCCACCCGACCCTATGCCGTCGTCCACCAACTGGTTCGCCGCCTCCTTGATGTCGGACCCGACCGTGACCGGTCCGAGATCGAACGACGCCTGCGGGAACTGGTCACTTCCTCCCTTCCGGAGTTCGGTGACCGACTGCCCCTTCTCGGGACGGCGTTCGGACTGGACATCGAGGACTCCATCGCCACGGCGCGCCTGCAACCCGAGTTCCGCCGGGCCAGTGTCGAGGCGTCAACCGCCGACATTCTGCTCCGACTCCTGCCGGTCGGCGGCGTGCTGGTCATCGAGGACACCCACTACCTCGACGAAGCTTCGGCTTCGGTCATCGAGCGCATGACCGACAGCCTCGCCTCGTTTGGTGTCCTGTGCGGACTCACCACCCGGAACCTCGACGACGGGAAGGTTTCCGACGATCGGCTCCTGATCACGTTGCCACCCCTTTCCGACGAGGAAGCGACCTTCGCCTTGAGACGGGCTACGGACGACTCCCCGTTGTTGCCGGCCACCGAACGGGCCATCGTCGAACGGTCGGCAGGACAACCGTCATTTCTTGAAGAACTGTGGCGAGCCGTTCGTCAGGGCGCGGGTCCCGACGATCTCCCCGACTCCATGATGCGTGCCACGGCAGCACAGATCGACCGGCTGACACCGCGGGACCGCATGGTTCTCCGCTCCGCTTCGGTGCTCGGTCTCACCTTTGATCTCCGGTCGCTCGTGGACCTCCTCGATCCTTCCGGAACCGGGGATGACAACCTTCGCCTTGGACTGGATGGAAAGTTTTCATCCGGTCTTGAGGAGTTCCTGCAACCAACTCCGGACGGGAGGTTCCGGTTTCAGTCCGGGGTGATCCGGGAGTGCGCATACGAAGGACTTCCCTACAGGCGGCGCCGGGAACTCCACGGCCGGGCCGCCCGTTCCCTCACCGCCCGGTTCGGAGCCAACCTCAGCGACCACGTCGACACCCTCTCGCAGCACTACTTCAACGCCGGGGACTTCGCCAACACCTGGCCTTGCGCCATCAAGGCCGGCGAACTGGCGGCCGAGAAGTTCGCCAACGAGGACGCTGTCGTCGCCTACACCCGGGCCCTCCACTCCTTGAACCGGTTGCCGGACGTCCCTCGAGAGACGATGGGGCAGGTCGCAAGGACCATCGGCGAACTGCAGGAACACATGGGAGAGTTCGATTCTTCGAAACGCTCATTCGAACAGGCGCGAAAACTGTTTTCCTCTGACCCTGGAGCCCGATCCGAGATCTCGGTTCTCCAGGCGATCGTGGCCGAACGGGTTGGCAACTACTCCCAGGCCGTCCGCTGGTGCAATCGGGGACTGAAGGAACTGGCGGGACAGACGGGCAAGGACGCGATTGAGGTCCGGGCCCGGTTGTTGGCCTGGCTGGCCACCGTCCGTCAGGCCCAGGGAAAGAACCGGCAGGCGATCGCCGTCTGTCAGGAGGCCATCGAGGAAGCCCGGCGGGCCGGGTCGATACGCCATGAGGCTTCGGCTCTGGTGGCCATGGATCTGGCCTTGATCAACATGGGCAAGGCAGCCAAGGCCACCCACAGCGCCCGGGCCCTCGAGATGTTCGAAGAGATCAATGACCTCGTGAAGCAGGTCCAGACGCTGGGCAACATGGGCCACCGGGAGTACTACCTCGGGCGCTGGAACCACATGGTGGAGCACTACCTCCGATCCGCCGAGTTGGCCCTCCAGACCGGCGACGAGGTCTTTGCCGCCGTGGCCAATGGGAACATCGGGGAAGTCCGGTCAGACCAGGGGCGATTCGAAGAGGCCGAAATCCTGATCTCCGAGGCCGTCCGAACGCTCCGGGCGGCCGGATACCGCTACTCGGCCGCCAATACGGCTGGATTCCTTGGTCGCCTCCTTGGACGCACCGGACGTTTCGAGGAAGCCCACCGGGAACTCGCCGAAGCCCGCAAGAACCTGGAAGACATCGGCGCACCGGTCGAGATCTTCGACCTTGACTCCTTCGAGGCGGAGTGTCTGGTGTTCGAGGCCCGGAGCGACAAGGCGCTCGCCCTCACCGACCGGCTGCTCACCGCTCCCGAGGCGACGGAGTCGGCCCGGGGAGACGCCTTGTTGCAACGGATTCGGGGGTATGCCTGCCTGCAACTGGGTCGCATGGAAGAGGCCCGGGAGGGTTTCACCAGAAGCCTGGCCACCGCCGAAGCGCTCGACCTCCCCTACGAGCAACTGCTCACCCTTGTCGCCCAACGAAACCTCAACGACCCGTTGGACTCCCACGATGCCAACCCGTCAACGGCGAATCGGATCGACGAGCTCCAGGGCCGCCTCGGCATCGAGACCCTCCCTGACGTTCCGGTCGGCTCCCCGGAGCGCTGACGGGATTTCCGCAACGCTTGTTTGGCTCCGGTGACAGCGGGGACCGAACCGGTCAGCCGACCCGAAGTGGGGACCTTCACTGCGTGCTCCTGGGGTGGAGTGGGACCGGCGGGAACGGTCCAGGGCGGAGCAACATGGGCCGTGGGCAACCTGACGGGAAGAACAGACCAGCGGGTAATCTGGGCCAGAGGACATCCGACCGGTTGCCCGAGAAAGAAGCGTCATGACTCCGTCTTCCAGCCCCATCCGATTGGTCGGCCATCAGCGGCGCTTTGCCGAGTCCGTTGCCCAGATCGACACCGAGCTCGAGTTCAACTCCGGAGCAGCCGTGGCGGCCCGTCGGGACGAAGTACTGGCGGCCGCCAAGGCGGCCTATGGGCCCAGCGAGGACTACCGGGGGGTGCGGGACGCATGGGACGCCGTCTTTCCCGACGGGGTCTATAGCGCCCAGGGCCTGGCGGACGCCAAGCGGTCCGTGGAACAAGGCAGTTGAACCGGACCGACGCCGGATTGCCGGATCCGGAAACGACGACAGGCCAAAGCTGATGGGTGTCATGCTCGCCCCCCACCTCGTGGAACCGGTCACCGCCGGCCTACTCGGTGCCATCTCGGTTGATGACGGCCCAACCGGAGAACAGTTGGCCGTTCTCCAGGCCATCGTCACCCACCTCTGGCAGCGACCGGACATCGAGGTCGGTATCGTCACCCCGGTCGGTCCCGATGTGCTGGCGGCCAACGCGGAAGATCCCCGGGTCCGGCGCCTGCTGGCGGGTCTGCTGATGACCCTCGAGCTCTGCCGGCATCCCGAGACCGAGAGCCAGGTCGCCCGGGTGGAGGAGTACGCCGCCGCCATGGCCATCGGCGGGGAACCGTTGGAGGTGATCCGGACCTGGACCCGGGAGGGAGCCGAGCAGGCCAACGCCGACCTGCAACGCTTCCGGGACGAGAAGTCCCCGGAAGAAGACGAGCCCACCATCAAGGAACGCACCAGAGGTGCCGACCGGCTCGACCCGGAACTCGCCGAGCGGATCATGAAACTCGGCCACCTGCCCAAGGGCACGCTCGGTGAGGTCTGCTTCCGCTACTACGCCAAGTTCGACCTCGACATCCCGGGCACCATCCTCAGCCCGACGTTCCACAACGCCATGTTCGTGGCCCACGATCTGAACCACGCCATCTCGGGCTACGCCCCGACCGGCGAGGGTGAGATCGCACTCGGCGCCATGGAGTTCGCCATGAACGAATCGGAAGGGACCTGGTCCCGGTTCCTTTCGAGTCTCGCCATCCACGAGGCCGGCATGTCCCGTCTGGCCGACTTCCAGCCGAAGGAATCCACCATGTCCCGGCCGGGGGCAGCCGACCTGGTCGGCGAGGCGTTCGAACGGGGCAACCTCTGCACCAGCGATTTTTCCCGGATCGACCACCTCTCGATGGTCGAGTGGCCCATCGAAGAAGTGCGGGCCCACTTCGGCGTGGTTCCCCTCGCCGGGCCTGACTGGACGCTTGAGGACTGAGCCGGGCCGGCGCCGTTCGGCCCGGTCCCGACCAGCCACCAGCCACCAAACGGTTTCGGGTGTTCCACCGAATCTTCGCCGTAGGGCAGGTGGGGATCGAACCCACGACCCAGGGATTATGAGTCCCCTGCTCTGACCACTGAGCTACTGCCCCGGGTGGAGGGCACCAACGTGCCAGTTGCCCTCACGGATCCCGGCGACCGCACGCGGCGGCCACTGGAATCCCGGAAACCGCAGCGTAGTGGCTCGCCGTTCGCCACCCGGGAGAGATGGTCCGCCGACAGCCGCTCCGTCGGGACGCCCTACTCCTTGTACTTGCCAAGCTCCTGGCGGGCCAGTTGCCGCCGGTGGACCTCGTCGGGGCCGTCGGCGAAGCGCAGGGCCCGCAGGCCGGCATACATCCGGGCCAACGGGAAGTCGTCGCACATCGAGCCGCCCCCGTGGACCTGCATGGCCCGGTCAACGACCCGCAGGGCCATGCTCGGCGCCACCACCTTGATCGAGGAGATCTCCACGGCGGCCCCCTTGGTGCCGACCGTGTCCATCAGATACGCCGCCTTCAAGGTGAGCAGCCGGGCCTGCTCGATCTCCATCCGGGAGTCGGCAATCCACTCCCGGATGACGCCCTGGTCGGCCAACGTCTTGCCGAACGCCACCCGACTCACGGCCCGGCGGCACATCAGCTCGAGCGCCCGTTCGGCCACACCGATGCAGCGCATGCAGTGGTGGATGCGCCCGGGCCCGAGGCGGGCCTGGGCGATGAAGAAGCCCATCCCTTCCTCGGCGATCAGGTTCGCCGCCGGCACCCGCACGTCTTCGAAACGGAGTTCGCAGTGGCCTTCCCGGTCGACGTAGCCGAACACCGGCAGGTTGCGGACCACGGTGAGACCCGGGGTGTCGCGCGGCACCAGAATCATCGACTGCTGCTGGTGGCGGGAGGCATCGGGATTGGTCTTGCCCATCACGATGAAGACCTTGCACCGTGACGAGGCGGCGCCCGAAATCCACCACTTCCGGCCGTTCAGGACGTACTCGTCACCCTCCCGCCGGATGGAGAGCTGGATGTTGGTGGCATCCGAAGACGCAACATCGGGTTCGGTCATGGCGAAGGCCGAACGGATCTTCCCTTCCAGCAACGGGACCAGCCACTCCTCCTTCTGCTCGTCGGTGCCGAACAGGGAAAGAACCTCCATGTTGCCGGTGTCGGGCGCCGAACAGTTCATGGACTCCGAGGCCAGGTGGCTGCGGCCGGCCAGCTCGGCCAGATAGGCGTAGTCGAGGTTGGAGAGCGGCTCGGGAGTCCAGGGGGTGACGTGCGGCATGAACAGGTTCCACAGACCGAGTTCGCGGGCTTCGCTTTTCAGGTCCTCGATGATGGCCGGGTGGCCGTGGGGATCCCCGAGGGCCGTCATCTGCTCTTCGTAGATCGCTTCGGCCGGGATCACCCGTTGGTCGAGAAACTCCACGAGTCGCTCACGCAACGCCGCTCCTCTGGGACTTTGTTCAAAACTCACGCAGTTCTCCTTGTTCGGGGCCGACGCCCGGGACCTTGCCCCCGGATGTCGACCTGACACGCCCCGGGCGCACCACCTCAAACGGTGACGCTACTAAACCAGGAGACCCGGACGGCCCGGGACGCGCCAAAGGGTTCAGGAGTGATGGGGCGGTCGGTCCCGGCGCTGTTGGTCCAGCCAGCAGGCATCACACGCCGGACAGTTCCGTTGGGCCGCACCCCCGGGACGGTGCCCACCCTGGTGGCCGCACACCCCGCACAACTCCGGCTTCTCATGTTCCGCCTGGCGATCCATGGCCGTCCTTCCGGGCAAGACGCTGTGGGATGCACACCACAGTTGACGATGGCTCCGGGGGAGAGACTCGAACTCTCAACCCTCTGATTAACAGTCAGATGCTCTGCCGATTGAGCTACCCCGGAAAACCCCGGACCGCCCCGGTCACCAACCAACGGTGGGACGGCCCAAGGAGCAAGATTAGTCGGTGATCCACCCGTGGAACACACGAATGGCACGTTTGCGTCAATGAGGGCACAATGTGCCCCGTGAAGTTCCGAGTTGCCACCGCCGCCGCCACCGCCGCCGCCTTCGTCACCGGCTTCGTCATCGGTCGCCGAGAGGCGCCGTTTCGCCGCCATCGGGCCGGTGCGGACAGCCAGGGTGCACCGGCCACGTCGCCCGGACCGGTTCCCGTGGTTCCCGGGGCGTCATGGGCCAAGTGCCGGGCGGCGGGGATTCTCGTTCGGGAATGGTCCCGCGACCTGGTCAGCATCGGCATCGGATGGCGGAACCGTGGCGACATGGCCGACGCGGTGATCATCGATCTCACCGAAGAGCTGGCCCACGTGCTGCACGACCGCTTCCGCGACGCCAGCTAGTCCGGAGATCCTTTTCGCCGCCGACCGCTGTCGACTCCTGAACACCCGGCACGAGACGGCCCGAACGAGATCCGGTTCTCAGGCTCCGTCGAGGTAGTCCCGCAACAACGACGCAATCTCCGGCTGTCGGAGTTTGGCCAGGGTCTTGGCCTCGATCTGGCGAATCCGCTCGCGGGTGACCCCGAACGTCAGGCCGACCTCTTCCAGGGTGCGCATGGTCCCGTCCGTGAGGCCGAACCGGAGCCGGACCACTTCCTGCTCCCGATCGGGCAGCTGGGCCAGGACCTCGCGGAGGGCCTCATCCAGCATTCCCTTGGTGGCCTGGTCGTCAGGATGGATGGCCGAGCGGTCGGCGACCACATCGGACAGGATGAAACCTCCCCCGTCCCCCATGGGAACTTCCAGCGAGATCGTGTCCTGGCTCATGCGCTGGATCTCCCGGACCCGCTCGACCGGCAGGTTGACCTGGGTCGCCAGCTCTTCGGGTGTCGGCTCCCGACCCAGTTCCTGGTGCAGGTGGTGCTGGGTCCACATCACCGAGTTCATCGTTTCGAACATGTGCACCGGGATCCTGATGGTGCGGGCCTGGTCGGCGATGGCGCGGGTCACCGACTGGCGGATCCACCAGGTGGCGTAGGTGGAGAACTTGAAACCCTTGGTGTGGTCGAACTTGTCGACCGCCCGCATCAATCCGATGTTTCCTTCCTGGATGAGGTCGAGAAAGGCCAGCCCCCGGTTCCGGTAGCGCTTGGAGATCGAGACCACCAGCCGCAGATTCGCCTCGATGAGGGAGTCCTTCGCCTGCTGGCCGAACCGCACCTTGCGGCGGTCCGAAAACTGTTCGGGGTAGTCGGTCAGTCCGAGCGACTCGGCCTGGGCCAACCGGGCGGCGGCCGCATTTCCCGCCACAATCCGCTCGGCCAGCTCGACCTCGAGGGCGGCATCGAGCAGTTTCACCCGGCCGATCTCCCGTAGGTAGGTGTGGATGGGATCGGCGCTTGCCGAATCCGTGGACACCGACTTCAACCTGGTCTTCTTGCCACCCGCCGACGGGATGGAGGTCTCCTCGGCCGACGCACTGTCATCGGACGTCGTCTCGGGCCGGCGGACCCGGGTGGCGACCCGCCGCTTCTTCTTCACCGCCGGGCCATCGGGCCCGACCGGTTCTTCCCGGGCCGTTCCGGCCCGTTCCGCTTCGAGGGTGGCCGCCAGCTCGGGGCCCATCGGCACCATGGTGGTCTCCCCGGTGTCGTAGACCAGTTCGATGCCGGCTTCCCGGATCCGATCATGGATGCCGGCCAGAAGGTCAGGATCGAGATCGACGCCGTGGAGGACCTCCACCACGACTTCCTCCTGGGTCAGGTGACCCTGACGACGACCGAGGTTGAGGAGTTGGTGGAACTCCGGCGAGGCGAGGACGGTGGCCAGGGCAGCAGCCGCTTCGGCCGACGGTACCGCCGAATCGTCTCCCAGGCCGAGCGGCCCCTCCACTGACATGGTCATGCGTCATCGCCCCCCGGCAGGCCATCGGTTCTCGCCACGATCCACGCTACCAACTGCCGGGCGGCTTCGGTAGAGGTGCCGGGATCATCGAGCTGCTGGAACCACACCGACGCAGCGGCCGCCTGGGTCATCGCCTCGGTCGAGTGACGGGCCTCGTTGGTGACGATCGCCAACTCGTGACGGGCGGAATCCCGGACGAGCTGCATCACCACGTCTTCCGGTTCCGCCAACGGCTCCTCCACGGCAAGCCGGCTGAGAAGTGTGCGGACACTTTCCGGAGACCGGTCCATGGCCTGATGGATGTCGTCGGCCTCGATGAGGGCCAGAAAGGTCGCCCGCTGCAACGGATCCCGGAAGAGTGGAGCTTCCAGCCGGTCCCCGATGACTTCGGGTTGATGGATGGCCCACCGGAGCGCCTCAAGACCGGGCCGGAACTCCCCGGTGGTTCCCGCCCGGGAGACTCCGGCGCCACGGGCGGGCCCTGACCCGCCTTCGGGGTCGTAGGGACCGGGGTCGTAGGGATCGGATTCCTGGTGGCCCTCGGCCGCGTTCGTGTATCCGGTCCGGTTCGGGCCGGACTCCTTCCTGCCCTGGGGCTGACGTGGCCCTTCCCGACGGATCAGTTCCAGACGGTCCCGCAGGGCCACCGGCTCGAGCCGGCAGCGCTCGGCCACCAGCATCACGTACTGGTCGCGCACGAGGTTGTCGGGATGCTCGGCCACCGCCCCAAGCGCCGCATCGGCGGCCCGGGCCCGGCCTTCGGGTGTGGTGAGGTCGGCGGCGGCCAGGATCCGCTCCAGGCGGAACTGCAGGAAGGGGCGGGCGTCAGCCACCGCCGAGCGCAGGGCCTCCGGGTCACTCCGGGCCAGGTCGGCCGGGTCACTTCCCGGTGGCAGTGCCGCCACGGCCACATCGATCTCGAGGCGCTTCTCCCACTCGTAGAAACGGCTGGCGGCCGACTGGCCCGCGCCGTCGGCGTCGAAGGCGAGCACGATGCGGGTGGCAAAGTTCCTGAGCAGCTTGACGTGCTCCTCGGCCAGCGCGGTGCCGCAGGTGGCCACGGCCCGGGGTACCCCCGCCTCGAAGAAGCCGATGACGTCGGTGTAGCCCTCGCAAACCACCACCTCGCCCGAAGAGATGATGTCCTTCTTGGCCCAGTTGAGGGCGTAGAGGGTGCGACGCTTCGAGTAGATCGGCGTTTCGGTCGAATTCTTGTACTTGGCCGGATCGGAACTCCCGGGCAGGATCCGGCCGCCGAGGGCCACCGGATGGCCGGAAGGATCGCAGATGGGAAAGAGGACCCGGGCCCGGAAGGAGTCCTGCAGGCGACCCCGTCGGTTCACAAAGCCCAACCCGGCGCCGACCGCCACCTCTTCGCTGAGTTTCAGGGCCTCGCACAGCACGTCCCAACCATCGGGGGCCCAGCCCATACGGAACCGGCGCACGGCATCACCGTCGTAGCCCCGGCTACGCAGATAGGTCCGGGCCGCTCCGGCATCCGGTGCGGTCAGCAGTCGCTGGTGATACCACTCGGTGGCTTCCTCCATGGCGTCGAGGAAGACCTTGCGCTTCTGGCTGTCACGACCGGCCGAGGCGTCTTCATGGATGGTGATCCCGGCCTTGTCGGCCAGGCGCCGCACGGCATCGACGAAGTCGAGATGTTCCATGGAGCGGACAAAGGTGATGACGTCACCTTTGGCCTGGCAGCCGAAGCAGTAGTAGACGCCGGCTTCGGCATTCACGCTGAACGACGGCGACTTCTCTCCGTGGAACGGACAGAGTCCCACCCACCGGGTACCGACCCGCTTCAGCGCGGCATGCTCGCCCACCAGCGACACGATGTCTGTGGCCGCCCGCACCCGGGCGACATCCTCGTCGGGTATCCCCATAGGGGATGACGGTACCGCGTCTGTGGGTCATCCGTTCCCCGGGGTCCCCGGGGTGCGGATGACGCCGGAATCCGTGCCTTACTTCCGGTCGGTGGCCTTCTTGGCCGGAGCCTTCCTGGCCGGAGCCTTCCTGGCGGCAACCTTCCTGGCCGGAGCCGATGCCTTGAGCGCACCCTGGCGCTCGGCCGTATCCCCGGCCAGCACGGCCTGGGCGGCCGCCAGGCGGGCGATCGGCACCCTGAAGGGCGAGCAGCTGACGTAGTCGAGACCGGCCTTGGCGAAGGTGGCGATCGACTCGGGATCGCCGCCGTGCTCGCCACAGACACCGACCTTCAGCGACGGCCGGGTGGCCCGACCCCGCTCGGTGCCGAGGCGGACCAGTTCGCCCACGCCATCGGCGTCGACGACCTCGAAGGGGTTCCGCTTGAGCAGGCCCTCTTCGAGATAGGCCGACATCATGCGACCTTCCACGTCGTCCCGGCTGAAGCCGAACGTCATCTGGGTGAGGTCGTTGGTGCCGAACGAGAAGAAGTCGGCCTCTTCGGCAATCTCGCCGGCCCGCAGGGCGGCCCGGGGGGTCTCGATCATGGTGCCGATCAGCACCTCGAGCGTGCCGGCCTTGGCGCCCTTGCCCCGCTTGTTGCGCTGCTCTTCCAGTTCGGCCGCGTGGATGGCGGAGGTCACCCAGCCCCGGGCGAGCGCCAACTCCTCCCGCGAGACGGTCAGGGGAATCATGATCTCGACGATCGGGTGGCCACCGGCGGCCACCCGGTCAAGGGCCGCCTCCATGAGGGCCCGGACCTGCATGGCGTAGAGACCGGGCTTGATCACGCCGAGACGGACGCCGCGGGTGCCGAGCATCGGGTTGAACTCGTGCCACGTCTTGGCCGCCTCGTAGAGGGCAACTTCCTCGGCGGTGAGACCGACCGTCGCCTCCTTGATGGCCAGTTCCTCGGTGTGGGGCAGGAACTCGTGCAGTGGTGGATCCAGCAGGCGGATCGTCACCGGCAGGCCGTCCATCGCCTCGAGGATCTCGAGGAAGTCGGCGCGCTGGGCCACCCGGAGCGCCTCGAGGGCCCGCTCTTCCTCCGCCGGCGTGTCGGCCAGGATCATGCGGCGCACGATGGGCAGGCGGTCCTCGGCGAGGAACATGTGCTCGGTGCGGCAAAGTCCAATGCCCTCGGCCCCCATCTGGCGGGCGTTCGTGGCGTCCGGCCCGTTGTCGGCGTTGGCCCGGACCCCGAGATGTCCGCTCCGGACCTTGTCGGCCCAGCCAAGGATGGTGTCGAACTCCGGTGGCGTGGCTCCGGCGATGACTTCGACCTGACCGAGCACGACGGTGCCGTTCGTCCCGTCCACCGAGATCCAGTCACCTTCTTCGACCGTGATGTCGCCAACGCTGAACGAGTGCGGAGCGATCCGGATCGCCTCGGCGCCGACAACCGCCGGCGTGCCCCAGCCCCGGGCCACCACGGCGGCGTGGCTGACCAGGCCGCCCCGGGCGGTCAGGATGCCTTCGGCGGCCAGCATGCCGTGCACGTCTTCCGGGGAGGTTTCCGAGCGGACCAGCACGACCTTTTCGCCCCGTTCGGCCGCCTCCTGGGCCGCATCGGCGGTCAGGTAGACCCGACCCACCGCCGCGCCCGGGGAGGCCCCAAGGCCCTTCACCAGAACGGTGTGACCGGTGCTGGCGAACTGCGGATGGAGCACCTGTTCGAGGTGTTCGCCGGTGATGCGGCCGATGGCCTCCTCCCGGGTCAGCTTGATGACCCGCTCACCCACCATGTCGACCGCCATCTTCAAGGCGGCCCGCCCGGTGCGCTTGCCCACCCGGGTCTGGAGCATCCACAGCTTGCCCTGCTCGATGGTGAACTCGGTGTCACACATGTCCCGGTAGTGGGCCTCGAGGCGGGCGAAGATGGCGAGGAGTTCCTTGTGGATCTTCGGAAACTTCTCGGCGAGGGCCGAGAGCGGCTCGGTGTTGCGGATGCCGGCCACCACGTCTTCGCCCTGGGCGTTGACGAGGAAGTCGCCGTACTCGCCCCGGGTTCCGGCCGCCGGGTCACGGGTGAAGCCGACGCCGGTGCCCGAGTTGTCGTCCCGGTTGCCGAACACCATGGCCTGGACGTTGACCGCCGTGCCGAGGTCGTGGGCGATGCGCTCGCGGTTCCGGTAGGCGATGGCCCGGGGGCCGTTCCATGAGGCAAACACGGCTTCGATGGCGCCGCGCAACTGGTCATCGGGATCCTGGGGGAAGGGATGGCCGGTGTGGCGTTCCACGATCTGCTGGTAGGCATCCACCAGATAACGGAGCAGTTCGATCGGGATGCCGGCATCCGACTCGGTCCCGGCCAGTTCCTTGGCGGCATCGAGCAGGGAGTCGAACTCCTCGCCCGGCACACCGAGCACGATGCGGCCATACATGGCCACAAATCGGCGGTAGGAGTCGTAGGCGAAACGCTCGTCGTTGGTCTGACGGGCCAGACCCTCGACCGACTTGTCATTCAGGCCGAGGTTGAGGACCGTGTCCATCATGCCCGGCATGGAGAATTTTGCTCCCGACCGCACGGAGACGAGCAGCGGGTCCTCGGGATCGCCGATGCGCTTGCCCATCTTCTTCTCGAGACGGACCCGGGCCCGGCCGATCTCGGCGGTCAGGCTGTCGGGCCAACCGCCGTCCATGTACTCCCGGCACGCCGTGGTGGCGATGGTGAAGCCCGGCGGCACCGGCAACTCGAGGACGGAGGTCATCTCGGCCAGGTTGGCGCCCTTGCCACCGAGGAGATCCTTCATCTCCATCGGGGCACTGCGGTGCTTGTGGTCAAAGTCAAAAACGAACGGCATGGGGAGGAATCTCCTACTCGACGGGAAGTGCAGCTGGCATCGTTGCCCGAACACAACGCCAAACACCTAGCCTACCGGCCCGGGGCTGCGCCAAGGGAACATCAGGATCATCGGGCGACGGCCACCCGCCATCGGGCCGGCCGGCGGGGTGCATCTAGGAGGCGTCGAGACGGCGACGGAGCTCGGCCACCAGCGAGTCGATGGGGACACGCACCTGTTCGGTGGTATCACGGTCCCGCACCGTCACGGCCCGGTCCTCCAGCGAGTCGAAGTCCACCGTCACACACCATGGGGTCCCGACTTCATCCTGGCGCCGGTACCGCTTGCCGATCGACTGGGTGGTGTCGTAGTCGCACAGGAAATGGGGCTGGAGCGAGGTCAGCACCTCCCGGGCCAACGGCTCCAGGGTGTCCTTCTTGGACAGTGGCAGGACCCCCACCTGGTAGGGGGCCAGACGCGGGTGCAGCCGGAGCACGGTCCGGGCCTCTCCGCCGACTTCGTCTTCGTGGTAGGCGGCGAGAAGGAAGGCCATCATGGTGCGGGTGGCCCCGGCTGCCGGCTCGATGACGTGGGGCACGTAGCGCTCGTTGGTCGACTGGTCGTAGTACTCGAGCTTCTCCCCCGAGGCGGCGGCGTGGGCCTGGAGGTCGAACTCCCCCCGGTTGGCCACGCCTTCCAGTTCGTCCCAGCCCCACGGGAACAGGAACTCGACGTCCGCCGTGGCCGACGAGTAGTGCGACAGCTCGCTCGTCTCGTGGTGCCGGAGGCGCAGCCGATCCTCGGGGATCCCGAGGTCGAGATACCACTGGAACCGCTGGGCCAGCCAGTAGTCGAACCACGTCGCGGCTTCGGCCGGCGGCACGAAGTACTCCATCTCCATCTGTTCGAACTCCCGGGTCCGGAAGACGAAGTTCTGTGGTGTGATCTCGTTGCGGAACGACTTCCCGACCTGGGCAATCCCGAACGGCGGCTTCATCCGGGTGGTCTGGAGGACGTTGGCAAAGTTCGTGAACATGCCCTGCGCCGTCTCGGGGCGCAGGTAGGCCACCGCCCCCTCGTCCTCCAACGGTCCGGCATGGGTCTTGAACATCAGGTTGAAGGCACGGGCCTCGGTGAACTCCCGGGAGCCGCACGAGGGACAGACCCCGTCGATCTTGTCCTCCCGCCAGCGCTGGTGGCACTTCATGCAGTCGACCAAGGGGTCGGTGAAGGTGGCGAGGTGGCCCGACGCGGCCCACACCGCCGGCGGCGAGAGGATGGCGGCGTCGAGGCCGACCACGTCGTCCCGGCACTGGACCATCGACATCCACCAGGCATTCTTCACGTTGCGCAGCAGGTTCACGCCCAAGGGGCCGTAGTCGTAGGTCGAGCGGAAGCCGCCGTAGATCTCGGCAGACTGGAAGATGAGGCCCCGCCGTTTGCAGAGACCCACCACCTTCTCCATCAGGTCGGACGCGTCGGGAGAGACTTCCTCATCAGCCATGGCGTGCATCGTACCGGCTGCCCCTGGCCGTGGCGGCCCGACGTCCGGGTCTGCTCACAGGCACCTAAAAATCCCGATGCGCGCAAAAGGCGCACCGCCTTGTGGAGCACGGCCGCACGGGAGGTGATGCGCCGGGACGCGGCGCAGGCGTCAAGGAACCCAACATCCCCGTCAGGGAGACTCACACTTACCGTCATGCTTCCATGCCCTACGTAGTGGCAGTCCGCACCGTTGGTACGTCTCTCACCCGTCGATGCCGTGCGGTTTTCCGGTTCGACCAGCTGGTCTCTCACCCACACCATGGGGGAAGTGTCACCGGTCGGATTGCCAGGTGGACCTCCCAGAGGGGCACCCGGAGGGACGGTTCCGGCGTCGGCATACCCCCTCCATCAGGTGGGAGCGTCGACCGGCCCGGAGGTGGAGGACCCGGGATCGACCAGCCGGGCCGAAACGGCGTTGGCCAGCAGCCGGCCCCGCCGGGTCAGGACCGCCCGTCCGGCTTCGATGGTCACGAGGTCATCAAGGTCTCCCGACAGGGCTTCGGCCGGCACCCCGGCCGGTGTGCGCAGCAGCAGCGCCAGACGCTCGAAACGGCGCTGACTCTCGTCCAGTCGTTCCTCGGCGGCCACCGGCGACGCTCCGGAGTGGACCAGGGCCACGTAGCGGTCGGGGGTCCGCACGTTCCACCAGCGCCGACCGTCCTGGTGGGAGTGGGCAGCCGAACCGAGCCCCCGGTAGTTGCCCTGGGACCAGTAGAGGTGGTTGTGCCGGCACTCATGGCCGGGCCGGGCCCAGTTGGAGATCTCCTCCCAGCGGTAGCCGGCCTCGGCCAACCGGGCATCGGCCCACTCGTAGCGGTCGGCCTGCTGGTCATCGTCGGGATGGCGGTCCGGGGAGCGGGACAACGGGGTCCCCGGTTCGACCGTCAGGGCGTAGGCGCTGATGTGGGGCGGGGGGTCCGGGAGGCCCAACACCTCGTCGAGGCTCTGCTGCCAGTCCTCCTTGCGTTCACCGGCCCCACCCATGATGAGGTCCATGTTCCACGAGGCGAACCCGGCCGAGGCCACCAGTTCGGCCGCCGAGTTCACCTGGGGTGGACCGTGACGACGACCCAGCCCTTCCAGGACGTGGGGCACCGTGGACTGGACGCCGAGCGAGACACGGGTCACCCCGGCCGAGCGGTAGGTGGCCAGCAGGGCTTCGGTCACATCTTCGGGATTGCACTCGACCGTGACCTCGGCCCCGGGCTGACGCGGAATGGCGACCAGGACCGACGCCAACCAGTCGGCCGGGAGTCTGGAGGGGGTCCCCCCGCCGACGAACACCGACGAAGCCGGAGGGATCCCGCCGTCGTCGATGCCACGGCGGAGCTCCTCACCGAGGGCATGGACGTACGCCTCCATCAGGTGGTCCCGGTCGGTGTAGGTGGCAAACGCGCAGTAGTCGCACCGGTGCCGACAGAACGGCACGTGTACATAGACGCCGAAGGGAGAGGTCACGGCCGAGGGTCAGGAACCGGACCGATCGGGCCCGGGTGATGGGCCGGAACCGGCGGCCTCCGACACCACCTTGGCGGCTTCCCAGCGGGCCAGCGCCTCATGACGCTCGAGCGAGTGGTCAACCAGCGGTGGCGGGTACTCCGGAGTACCGACCTCGGGGACATACCGCCTCACGTAGCTGCCGTCGGGGTCGAAGCGGGCCGCCTGGATGTCGGGATTGAAGATCCGGTAGAAGGGGGCGGCATCGGTCCCGGTCCCCGCCACCCACTGCCAACCGTGCTGGTTGGAGGCCACATCGGCATCGGCCAGATGGGTCATGAAGTGCCGGGCACCCCGCCGCCAGTCCACGTGCAGGTCCTTCACCAGATACGAAGCAGCCAGCATCCGCACCCGGTTGTGCATCCACCCTTCTTGAAGCAGTTGACGCATGCCGGCATCGACCATGGGAACGCCGGTGCGACCTTCACACCAGGCCGCAAAGCGGGCGTCGGCCTCGGGTCCCGAGTCCCAATGAAGGTACTCCCCGACGGCATGGAGCGACCGGTAGGCCGAATCCGGCTGGTGCCACAGGACGTCGGCGTAGAACTCCCGCCAGGCGATCTCGGACCGGAAGTTGTCCGCCCCCTGGCCGGAGCCGAGTCGGGCCAGGATCTGACGCGGGTGGATGGTCCCGAACCGCAGGTGCGGAGAGAGTTGGGACGTCCCGTCGAGGTCCGGGCGGTTGCGGTCGTCGCCATACCCCTCCACGGCGTCGGCCAGAAAGCGGTCGAGCGCCGCGGCCGCTCCGGCCTCGCCCGCCGGGCGATGGAACTCCGGCTCCGGGCGCACCGGGGCCACGTCGGACGCGTCCTGGTCGCTGGCGAGCGATCCCCACGGTCCGGTCACGCCCGGCGACGGTGCCGGCCAGCCATGGGCCAGCCACGCCTTCTTGAACGGGGTGAACACCCGGTAGGGCGTACCCGATCCCGACAACACCCGGCCCGGGGCGACCGCGTAGGGCGACGAAATACGCATGAGGGCTCGGCCGTCGGCCTCGAGCGCCTCGATGACGCCACGATCCCGGGCCCGGCCGAAGGGCGCGCAGTCCCCGGTGGCCACGACGAGCGACGCCCCGGCCTCCCGGGCCAGGGCGGGCACCACGTCGCCGGCCCGGCCCCGACGCAGCACCAGGTGTCCACCCAGGGACTCCCGCAAGGCGGCAAGGCAGTCGGCCAGGAAGGCCCGACGGTACACCCCGGCCGAGGCAAGGAGTTCCGGATCAACCACGAAGAAGGGGATGACCTCCACGCCCCGCTCCCGGGCGTCGTCCACCGCCGCGGCCAACGCTGGATGGTCGGTCAGCCGGAGATCCCGCCGGAACCAGAACAGCACCGGTCCACCGGCACCCTCCCCCGTCCCCGCTCCGTCGGTGGGGCGTCCGGCGCCACGTGGAGACTCCATCAGGCCAGGGTCCCGGACCGGACCGAGCGGAGCCGGCGGTCGAGGTGGATCTCCATCGCTTCGGTGGCCACCGTCATCACCTCGTCGGTCAACGGAGACCGGGGTTCGCCCAATACCCCGGCGAGGCCCCCACCGAGTGTCCGTCGCATCAGGACGAGCGCCTCCGGCGAGAGCGGACGGCCCCGGCGACAACTCCGGCACAGCACGCCTCCCTCCAGGAGGTCGAAGGCCACCAGCAAGGCCTCGTCCTCTTCGCCACAGGAGACGCATCCGTCCAGATACGGTGCCGTGCCTTCGAGCACCAACACCTTGAGGAAGAAGGCGGGAGAGACCATCGGCGAGTTGGCCTGGGCCAGCGCACCGAGCGCTCCGACCAGCATGCGGTACAGGGCCGGGTTGGCGTGCTGCTCCTGGGCCACCTGGTCGACCACTTCCAGCATGGACAGGCCGGCCCCGATCCGGTCGAGGTCCTCCCGTACCGCCCGGAAGGTGTCGATCACCTCGACCTGGTTCACGATGTCGAGATCACCCCGGCCCTGCCATCCGAGCAGGGCGACGTGGCTCAGAGGCTCCAGTCGGGAACCGAACTTGGACTTGGTCCTCCGCACGCCTTTGGCCACCGCCCGCACCTTCCCGTGGGACTCGGTGAGCAAGGTCACGATCCGGTCGGCCTCGCCAAGACGCATGGTCCGCAGCACCACCCCCCGGTCGCGGAACAGGCTCATGACCGGGCGTCCGTCCCGTTGGCGGTTGCCGCTCCGGAACCGTCTGGGGCCGGTGGTCCATCGGCCCCCGGTGGTTCTCCGGTGCCCCCGTCGGTCCCGGAATCGGGATCCGGCACGGGTGGCAGCGGATCCATGGCCAATACCGGGAGCGGTTCCAGCTCGTTCTCCCGCCGACGCGGCCCACCCAGAAGGCTGTTGCCGGCGATCATGACGGCGAGGGCCGGCGGGATGACGATGAAGGGCAGGATGGCGTGGAAGCCGGCCCGGTACATCACGAGCATCAGGAGGTAGAACAGGATCCCGAGTATCCAGCCGGTCCTGACCCAGATGCCACCGTCGTCGCTCCGGTGGCGTTGGGTCCGCCGTGCTCGTGTCACGAGATGCCTCCGTAGCGACGCTGGCGCTGCTGGAACTCCCGGACGGCGGCGAAGAGATGTTGGCGGCGGAAGTCCGGCCACAGGACCGGGTCGAAGACGAGTTCGCTGTAGGCGAGTTGCCACAACAGGAAGTTGGAGATGCGGGTCTCACCCGAGGTGCGGATCATGAGGTCGGGATCGGGCATGTCGGGGTAGTACAGGCGGGACCGGATGGCCTTCTCGTCGACCTTGTTGGCCGGCACTCCGTCGGCCACGAGTTGCCGGACGGCATCCACGATCTCGGCCCGGCCGCCGTAGTTGAAGGCCATGGTCAGGGTGCACCGGCGGTTGTCCTTGGTGAGGTCCACCGACTCGTCCATCCGGCGCAAGACCCGCTTGGGTACCCGCCAGTCCCGTCGGCCGGCAAACCGGATCCGCACTCCCTTCTCGTGGAGTTCGTCCCGACGACGGAGCAGCAGACTTTCATTGAACCCCATGAGGTAACGGACCTCGTCGGCGGGCCGTCGCCAGTTCTCGGTGGAGAAGGCGTACATGGTGATCCACGGAATCGAAAGGTCCAGCGCACCTTCGACCGCATCGAGCAGGGCGGCCTCGCCCGCTCCGTGCCCTTCGGTCCGGGGCAGGCCCCTCCGGGCCGCCCACCGACCGTTGCCATCCATCACGCAGGCCACATGGGCCGGAATCGGACCGGCCAGCACGTCCTGGGCCGAGACGTTGGGCCGCGGGGCTTCTTCCATCGGCTGGTCGGAGGACGTTCTGGGCACAACCTGAACCTATCCCGACGACCGGGGTCATGGGGACATCGGGGCAAGGCCGGTAGTGTCGACAGATGGCCGACGACGTCATCTCCACCCTTGCCGCCGTGACCACCCACCTGCCGGGTGGCGGCGAGCGCCGGGCCGGGCAGGAGGAGATGGCCGAAGCGGTGGCCGCGGCCCTGGAGGACCACCGGCACCTGGTCGTCCAGGCGGGCACCGGGACCGGCAAAAGCCTGGCCTACCTCGTTCCGGCTGTCCTCTCGGGCCGGAAAGTGGTGGTGGCCACCGCGACCAAGGCCCTCCAGGACCAGCTCGCCGGCAAGGACCTGCCGATGGTGGCTGACGCCGTGGGGACCGAAGTCTCCTTTGCCGTCCTCAAGGGTCGGAGCAACTACCTCTGCCGCCAACGCCTGCGCGAGGTGAGCGGCACGACGTCGGGAGAACAGCTCGCCTGGACCGAGACCGGTGGCGACGAGGCCGCCTCCACCGTCCGGGAAACCCCGGTCGACCCCGGCCGGCTCGGCGAACAGGTCCGCGAACTGATCCGGTGGTCGGCCACCACGACGTCCGGCGACCGGGGCGACCTGGGATTCGAGCCACACCCCCGGGCATGGTCCATGGTCTCCACCACGGCCCGGGAGTGCCCCGGGGCCTTTCGGTGTCCGTCGGGCCGGGAGTGCTTCGCCGAAGACGCCCGGGCCCGGGCCGCCGAGGCTGACGTGGTCGTGGTCAACACCCACCTGTACGGGGCCCACCTGGCCAGCGGAGGCAGTGTGCTGCCCGAACACGAGGTGGTGATCTTCGACGAGGCCCACGAACTCGAAGAGGTGATGACGGACAGTCTTGGCGTCGAAATCTCTCCGGGGCGTTTCCGCTCCCTCGGCACCACCGCGAAATCGGTGCTCACGACTCCGGACGGGTCCGAGGCCGACGCCACGGGCGGGATCACCGCTTCGGTCATCGAGCTGGCGGACACCCTGGCCGAAGTCCTGGCTCCACTCGCCGGCCACCGGTTGCCCGGTTCCGCCGTGGGATCGCCGTCGGCCCGGGACACGTTCGGCCTCTCCGCCGAACAGGCCGCCGCCGCCGAGCGGCTCGGTCCCCTGCTGGAGTTGGCCAGCGGCCGTGTTACCCGCCTGGTGGCCGCGCTTCGACGGGACGAACGCGAAGCGGGTGACGGCGAGGAACTCACGGCCCGAGCCCGACGGGACCGGGTGTTGTTGGCCGCCAGCCACCTCGGAGAAGACCTGGCCCGGGTGGCGGCCGTGGGCGATGACCAGGTCGCCTGGGTCGACGGCCAGTCCCGTAATCCGCTGCTGCGCGTCTCCCCCATCAACGTCGGCCCCCTGTTGGCCGAGAGCCTGTGGAAAGAAGTCGACTGCGTACTTACCTCCGCCACCATTCCGCTCGGACTCATCGAACGGCTCGGCCTACCGGTGGAGCGCAGTGACGAGATGGACGTCGGCAGCCCGTTCGACTATCCCCACCAGGCGATCCTCTACGTGGCGAAGGATCTGCCCGATCGCCGCGATCCCGGCAGCGAACCGGCGATCCATGACGAACTGGCCGACCTCATCGAAGCCGCCGGTGGCCGGACCCTGGCCCTCTTCACCAGTTGGCGGGCCATGGAACGGGCCGTCGAAGCCCTGCGGGAGCGGCTCGATCTCCCCATTCTCGCCCAGTCCGACCGGCCCAAGGCGGCCCTGATCGAAGCGTTCCGGGCCGACGAGCCGACCTGCCTCTTCGCCACACTCGGGTTCTGGCAGGGAGTCGACGTGCCCGGGCGCACCTTGAGCCTGGTCACCATCGACCGCATTCCCTTCCCCCGGCCCGACGAACCGGTACTCCAGGCCCGGCGCGACCGGGCCGGGCCGGCGGCGTTCTCGACGGTCGACCTGCCCCGGGCCGGCACCCTGCTCGCCCAGGGAGCCGGGCGCCTCATCCGGTCCAGCCACGACCGGGGCGTGGTCGCGGTTCTCGACAGTCGACTGGCCACCGCCCGCTACCGGGGCGCCCTGCTGGCCCGGGTGCCCCCGATGAAGCGGAGCATCGACCGGGCCGCCGTTCAGGAGTTTCTGCGACAGGTGGCGGAAGAAGCCGGTTCCTGACATCCGCCCGACCGTCCTCCCGGCGAAGCACGGAGGCTAGAAGAGCGAAGCCGGTCCGTCCTCGTCGATGGTCCGTCGGGAGAGGATCTGGCTGGACACCATCTCCATGGCCAGCACCCGACCTGGTGACAGACCAAGGCCGTGTTCCAGGATCGGAATCCGGTTGATACTCAGTTTGCCCTGCTTCCGGAGTCGGGGCAGGCCGACGTTGCGCCAGTAGGCCGTGCGCATGAGTGCCTCGTGGTCGCGGTCCCCCACCGCCAACCACACATCGGACCCCTTCTCGATCACCTCGTTGACGACGCCCATCGGCGCCTGACGCACCCCAACCTCGACGTAGGCCTTCCACAGCCGATCGGCGATCCGGTGGTGCTCGCGACCGAACTCGGCCAACCGGGCCGCCGTCCGGGACGGACGCCTTCCGTCGGTCTGGGGGCGCTCGGGTGCCCGTCGGCGGTCCAGCATCGGATTCACCGCCACCACTGCTTCGACACCGACCCGCTGGGCGGCCTCGAAGGCGATGGTTCCGCCCGAACAGACGCCGACCAGAATGACCCGTTCGCAGCCCTCGTCCTTGATGGCGGTGACCATGTCGCAGGCATCGTCGATCCATTCGGCGGGATACTCCATGATGCGCTCCGGCGCCTGGCCGGGCCGCAACGGTGACTCCCCCACTCCACCAAAGTCGACCCGGACCGAGCGCAGACCCGCCTGGGCCCAACGGCGGGCCAGCTCCACCCATTGACGACCCGGACCGACGTGGTAATCGACGCCCATGTTGAACAGGACGATGCACGGACCCCGGGCTCCGTTCTCCGGCTCGGTCACCATCCCGAAGAGGCCGTGGGGCCCGAGGCGCCGGGGGAACTCGACCACCCGGGATCCGGTGACGTGCCCCTCGACCACCGTTCGATCCCGTTCCGGAACGACAAAGTTGACCGGGGGTGCCGCAAAGCGCTCGTCGAGCCACGCCACCACCGACTTGATGACCTCCTTCGGCGGGACGATCGGCCCGTACTCGCCGAGAAACTGGGCCAGGTCATCGGTCTCGACCACGTCGGCCCCACCGGCAACCAGCCGGCGCTGGAGCTGACCCGAGATCACCCCGTCGGACCGCAGCAGCGCCAGGGTGGGAACGTCGGGTGACAGCGGAGCGAGTTCCATGGCCCGCACTTCGCCCGCCATGGCTTCGGGGAAGAAGTAGTAGGTCGCTTCGACGCCGTCGGGGTCGCCCGGGAACTCGGCGGACAGTCCGGCGAGCACCATCGCCTGGTGACGGAGGAACTCCTTTCCGGTCAAACACGGGTCCCACAGCACCATGGCGGCAAGATCTTCTTCGGCCTGCGCCGCATGCGTGGCGACGATGGCGCCGATCCGCATGCCGATCAATGCCACGGACGACACGCCACCGTCCCGCAACAGCCGGCAGGCCGCAGCAACGCTCTCCGTCCAGGCCCGCGTCCGCTCGGCGTCGTCAAAATGTCCGGACGAATCGCCGGTGCCGTCGTAGCTCAACCGGAGGGCCACGAGACCGGAGTTGGCCAGAGAGTCGGCCAACGCCTTGAGCACCGGATAGGACCGGTAGTCCTCATAGGCGACCGGGGCGCAGAGGACCACTCCGCCCCGGACCAGACCGTTGGGCGGTGAGTGGAGCCATCCGAACAGCGGACGTTCCTCCGGTCCGAACCAGACCGGTGTCTCCCTCGCTTCGCCTGCCCCCCAAGCAACCACCATCCCGTTGATTCTACCGGCCGGATTCCGGATTCCACGAGTGACATTTGTTCACCTGCCGTTCGTCGCCGAGCGGAAGGCACCACGGCCGACGGGCACCCCGTGCGGTCTCGGCTCACCTTGCTACCCTTGGAGCAGCGCAGGCCGGCCGTGACCACGCTCCGGAGCGGGCCGGACCGGAGAAATCCAGGAGTGACCGTGACCCAACCCGATGTGGCCATCATGTTCCCGGCCCTGCATCGCACGGGTGGCGTGGAGCGGATCTGCTGGGACACGCTCGAGTACTTCGGCCGACAGCGCCCGACAACGTTCATCGGAAGCGCCGCCCCGGACGGCCTGCCGGACGGCGTCACCTTCTCGCCGACTCCCCCCGGGGGCCGGGCAGCACGTCCGGCCCTCATGCTCCAGAAGCGGCGCATGCAACAAACGCTCGAAGCGGTTCGGCCCAAGGTGGCGATCTCCATGGGAGTGGTGGCCCCGGACGGAGACATCAACTGGGTGCACAGCGTGCACCGGGCCTGGCTGGAGTCGGCCCGGACGGTTCCCGTGGCCGGCTACTCCGTTCCGGCCCGGGTCCGGATGCTGATGCCCCGGCACCGGGTATTGCTCGCCATGGAGGCCGACTACTTCCGCCACAGCAACGCCCGGCGCATCCTCTGCACCTCGACCCGCGAAATGGACGACCTCGAGCGTCTCTATGGCGTGGAGCGGAGCCGGATGACCGTGATTCCCAATCCCTACGATCCCGCCCTGTTCAACCTCGGGCGCCGGGTGGCCGAACGGGATGCGGCCCGCTCCGCCCTCGGCATCCCCGACGACGGGATCGCCCTCTTCTTTGTGGCCAACGAACTCCACCGCAAGGGGATGGCCGAGACCCTGGAGGCCCTCGGCCGCCTGGGTCACCCCCGACTCTCCCTGCACGTCTTCGGCCGCAGTGACCTCGCCCCTTACCGGTCCACCATCGAGCGGCTCGGTCTGACCCAGAGGGTGCACCACCACGGAACGTCTTCGGACATCGGCCACGAGTTCACGGCGGCTGACCTTCTGGTCCTGCCGACCCAGTACGAGCCGTTCGGCCTGGTCATCATCGAAGCACTGGCCTCGGGCGTACCGGTGCTCACCACCCGGCTGGCCGGGGCCGCTTCGGCCGTGCGGCCGGGCGAGACGGGCTGGCTACTGGCCGATCCCTATGACGTCGATGCCCTGGCCGGGGCGCTCGAGGAGGCCACCACCGTGGACCTTGCCGCCTGGGGCGCCCGGGCGGCCGGTACGGTCGAGGCCTTCCAGCGGGACCGGGTCATGGCCGAGATCGCCGCCATCGCCTTTTCCTGACCCTGCTTCCGACTCCGCCCTTTGCCCCGTCCCTGGATCCGGATCTCCACCCTTGGCCACGTCACTGGTCGCCACCCGGGTTGCCACTCCGGTCAGAAGCCGAGCCGGTCGAGGGCATCCTCCCGGTGCTGCCACCGCTTCTCCACCCGGACGAAGAGTTCCAGGAACGCGCCCTCCGGCATCTGGGCCCGCACGGCGGTTCCCACTTCCTTCAGCGTCTCTCCCCCCTGACCGATGACGATGCCCTTCTGGGAGTCCCGTTCGACCAGGATCTCGCACCGGACCCGGGGCCACTCCCACTCGGTGACCCGACAGGCGATGGAGTGGGGCAGTTCGTCCCGGACCCGGTGCAACAACTCCTCCCGCACCAGGTCGGCCACCCAGAACGCCTCGGCCACATCGGTCACCATGCCGTCCGGGTAGTACTGCGGCCCCTCGGGCATGCGGTCGGTGATGGCATGGATGAGTCCGTCCACCCCTTTGCCGGTGGCCGCCGAGACCGGGAAGTACTCGACCGGCAAGGGATCGCCGCCGTGTTCGGCATCGAGCGAGTCGATCTCGGCCGACACGGTGGCAAGGTGCCCCAACACCCCGTCGCCACCCACCTTGTCGATCTTGTTCACCACGACGAAGAGGCACGGGCGGCCCAGGGCGCTGGGAGCCTCCCCGGCATCCTCCGGTCCGGAACCGGGCCGGGCGGCCTGGAGTTCGGCCATCAGACGGGCCGAACGATCCATGGCCCGGACCCGTCGGGCGGCATAGGCCAGAACCATCCGGTCACCCGGGCCCACCGACGAGTTGGCCTCCACCATCGCCACCACCAGGTCGACGTCATCAAGGGAGGAGGTGGCCGACTCGTTCATCCGTTCACCCAGCGCCGTCCTGGGTTTGTGGAGTCCGGGGGTGTCCACGAAGACCACCTGGACTCCGGGCCGGTTCAGCACGCCACGAACCGGCAGGCGGGTGGTGTTCGGCCGGGGCGACACAATGGTCACCTTGGTCCCCACCATGGAGTTGACCAGGGTGGACTTGCCCACATTCGGGCGTCCGACGACGGCCACAAACCCGGACCGGAACCCGCTCACTCCCCGGCTCCCTCTTCGGTGGCCGCCGGCTCGGTCGGGATCACCCGGACCCGCTCGATCCGTCGGCCCCGCACCCGGTCCACCACCAGGGTCACTCCTTCAAACCCGATCGACTGACCCACCCGGGGCACATGGCCCAACGTGTCAAAGACCAGGCCCCCCACCGTGTCCCAGGCCCCTTCCGGCAACGATCTGTCCACGAGGTCGTTGACCTCGTCCACCGGCAGCCGGGCACTCACCTGGAACCCGCCGTCCCCGAGATCCTCCACCGGAGGCTCTTCCACATCGAACTCGTCGACAATTTCACCCACCAACTCCTCGATCAGGTCCTCCAGCGTGACCAGTCCGGCTGTTCCGCCGTACTCGTCGACCACCACCGCCAGATGGAACTTGGCCGACTGCATCTCCCGGAGCAGGTCGGCCACCTTCTTGGTTTCGGGGACGTAGCGGGCTTCACGCAGGTGCCCGACGATGTTGTCGTCACCCCGGCCCTCGCGGGCGGCCCGGGTCACGTCCTTCACGTAGGCGATTCCGACCACGTCCTCGATCTCGTCGTCCACCACCGGCAGACGGCTGAATCCGGCCGCGAGGGCCGCCTCGAGCACCGACTCGACCGACTCGTCGGCCGCCACGGTCACCATGTCCGGCCGGGGCACCATCACCTCACGCACCACGGTGTCGCCAAACTCCAGAATGGACCGGATCAGGGCCCGCTCTTCGTGTTCGATGACGTCGCCTTCGAGCGCCTCGTCGGCCACCGCCAGCAACTCGGACTCGGTCACGGCCGCAATATGGGCCCCGGTCTGTTCACCCAGAAGGCGGTTGGCCAGGGCGATCAACGCTCCCGAGAGGACCTTGACGGGCCAGAACGCCACGAGGGCGGCCACCACCGGGGCGCTCAGGAGGGCGGCCCGTTCGGGGTGGCGCACGGCCCAGTTCTTCGGGACCGCCTCGCCCAGCACGAAGATGACCACGATCTCGAAGAACATGGCGGCCACGACGCCCCAGGCTCCGAACCAGGCCGAAGCCAGCAGGCCGACCAGGGTGGCCACCACCAACTGGCTGACCAGCACCATGAGCAGCAATGGGTTGAGGAAGCCCTGGGGGTTCCCGGTGAGCTCCACCAGGACCTTGGCTCCCCGCTTTCCTTCGTCGTCCAGCGCCCTGGCCTTGGCCCGGCTCATGCGGACCAGGCTGGTCTCGGCCAGGGCCAACAGGGCCGAGGCGCCGAGGAGGACCACCACCACGACCAGCAGGACAACCTGGGCCCAGGTGAAGTGTGAACTCACTTGGTGCCGCGGTGGTAGCGGTTGAGCAGTTGCTGCTCCCGACGTTCCATGCGTTCCGCCTCGGCATCGACCTCGTGGTCCATGCCGAGGAGGTGCAGCACTCCATGCACCACGAGCAGGGCAATCTCGTCCTCGAGGCTCACCCCATGGTCAACCGCGTTGCGTTCGGCCACGGTCGGGCAGATGACGATGTCACCGAGCAGCAGCGGGTGGTCGGCCCCGCCCTCGACCGTGGGGGGACCCGAGCCTCCCTGGTCGGGGAACCGCCCGCTCCGCTCCTGTTCGTCATCGATGGGGAAACTCAGTACGTCGGTCGGTCCGCTCTTGCCGAGGAACTGTTCGTTCAGGCTGGCAATGGTCGCCTCGTCGACGAAGAGCAGGGACACCTCGGTGTCGGCGAGGATCCCTTCGGCCTCGAGGGCAGCCCGGGCCAGTGTCGCCCACCGGTCCACGTCGATTTCGATGGCCGACTGCTCGTCGGCGGCAAAGATGTCGAGGCTCACGACGTCGCTCCGTCGGATGCTTCGTAGGCGCTCACGATGTCGGCCACGATCCGGTGACGGACCACGTCGCGGGCTCCGAGGTGGACAAAGGCGAGGTCCTTCACGTCGCCGAGCACCTCCTCGAGTCCGACCAGTCCGCTCCGGCCGCCCGGCAGGTCGATCTGGGTCACGTCCCCGGTGATGACGGCCTTCGAGCCGAAGCCGATGCGGGTGAGGAACATCTTCATCTGTTCGGGCGTCGTGTTCTGGGCTTCGTCGAGGATGATGAAGCTGTTGTTCAACGTGCGGCCGCGCATGAAGGCCAGCGGGGCCACTTCGACCGCGCCCCGTTCAATCAGTTTCTGGGCTCCTTCGGCTTCCAGCAGGTCCCACAGGGCGTCGTAGAGAGGTCGGAGGTAGGGGTCGACCTTGGCCAGCATGTCGCCCGGCAGGAAGCCCAGCCGTTCGCCAGCTTCCACCGCCGGCCGGGTCAGGATGATCCGGGTTACCTGTCGGGCCTGGAGGGCCTGGACGGCCAGCGCCACCGCCAGATACGACTTCCCCGTCCCGGCCGGGCCGATGCCAAAGGTGACGATGTTCTCCCGGATGGCATCGGCATAGGCCTTCTGGCCACCGGTCTTGGGTCGCACCGAACGTCCCCGGGCCGACCTCACCAGTTCCGAGGTGAGGACTTCGGAAGGACGGACGTCCTCCCGCATCATGTCGATCGAACGGTTGACCTGGACCGGATCGAGCCCCTGGCCGGATTCGAGCAGGATCACCAGTTCGTTGAAGAGCGAGGCCACCCGGTCGGCCGGGTCGCCATCGATGGTGATCTCGTTGCCGCGGACGGCAATGCGGGCATCGGGAAATGCGCCTTCGACCAACCGAAGCAGTTCATCTTGCTGTCCGAGAAGGCCGGCCATCAGATGGTTGCCGGGAACAAGGATCTTGACCGGGGAAGTTGCCACGTGCGCTCGTCTCCGACCCTAGTGGAAACCCGGTCGGCCACCGACACCCGGAGCGGAACGCAACGCCGGGAGCCGGCTATCCGGGCGGCCAGTCAAAGGTCCGCCCTCCCAGTACGTGCAGGTGCAGGTGATCCACCGAGTTGAGGGCATCCGGGCCAACGTTGAAGACCAGCCGGTAGCCACGGTCCTCACCGGAGAGCCCGGCCTCATCGGCCACGGCCCGGGCCGAGGTCACCAGGGCCGCCACCACGTCGGCGTCGTCCGGTGTCACGGCGGCGGCATTGCGGATGTGCCGGCGGGGCACCACAAGGACATGGAGCGGCGCCTGGGGCGCAATGTCCGAAAAGGCCACGACCGTCTCGTCCTCGAAGACGATGTTCGCCGGCACCTCGCCGGCCACTATTCGACAGAACAGACACTCATCCATGGGCGTATCTTGGCAGCATTTCAATACCCGACCGGTCCAGTGGAGGCATGACGGACCCCGCACATGGCCGTCGTTGACGGACCGTAACGTCCCTCAGCCGGCTTCGGCCGACGAATCGGCAGCCACCATGGGGCGTGGGGCGCCCTTCATCTCCGGATAGAGGTGCTCGAGGGTGCCCGGGACGATCCGCCGGGATTCGATGAAGCGGTCGACGTCTTCCTGTTGCAGGCGGATGACCCGGCCGAAGCGGTAGGCCACGAGGTCACCCTCGTCGATGAAGCGGTACAGACTGCGCAGGGTGATGCCCAGTTGCTCGGCGGCCTCTTTGGTGTTCAACCACGAAATGGACGGGCTCACGACGTGCTCCTCAGACCTTGGCCAGCAGGCCAAGTTCGTCCAGGCGGGTTCCCATCGAGTCCGGCGTGATGCCGAACAGGCAGGCAATGGCCCGGACATCCTCGGCCCGGATGGTGATCATCCGCCCGTTGAAGTCCTGCCGGTGGACCTGGATCATGCTGAGAAACCGCCGGAGCAGGTCCCGTTCGGGTCCCGTCACGGCGTGCAGTTTCGAAAGGTCGATGGCCACCTTGTCCGGCGCACCCAGGGCGGCCGGCCCCTTCGCCGAAATCGGCTCCACTTCGTGCCGGGAGTTGCTGGACGACCACCGGCCCCCACTGCCCCCGTCGGCCGGCAGCAGCTGGTCGACGGGCACGTCATAGAGCTTGGCCAGACGCTGGAGCCGGGGCACCGAGATCGCCCGTTCGCCCCGCTCGTAGGCGCCGAGCACCGAGGCCTTGAACTCCATCTCGCTGATGGCCTCGACCGCCTGGAGCGAGAGACCCATCTGCTTGCGCATCGCCCGCAACCGGGCGCCGACCGAACGGGCGTACGCCAGGGATTCCACCGACTCGTCGGGATCGTCCTGCACCACCGTGGCCTTCGGCCGCACTTCCCTCGCTGCTGTCGCCATCGCCGTCATGTCTCCTACCTTGGGTTCGAGGCAGGCAACACGGAAGGGGATTCCCGGAGCGCTCCGCCCCGATCCCGTCCCTCGCCTGCCCGTCGAGGTCGTAGCCGGAACTTCCTCACCGGAGGGTCGGACCACGTTCAGCCCGAGGTCCCACACCGATGATTTCGTCCCTCTGAGTAGTTTTATTCACTCAGCGTGGTTACGCAAGGGGCAAGTACTGCCCGCCCCGCAGGCCGACCATGAGGTGGCCGGCGACCAGGGCCGCTGTCTCCGCCCGCAATACCGTGGCTCCGAGTCCGAGGCCGGGCCGGGCACCCGGAGCAGCCAACTCCTCGTCGCTCCAGCCCCCTTCCGGTCCAATGGCCACCACCGACAGCCCGGTGGTCAACGGCCCCCCACCGGGGACAGCCAGCACCGGTTCACCCCCGGCCACTTCGGCCAGACCGGAGAGTGTCAGGACCTCGGTGACGTCGGGCCAGTGGGCCCGCCGGCACTGGGCCGACGCTTCCAGCGCCGTGCGGCGCAGTCGGGTCAGCGCCTTGTCGGCCCGTGGACCGTCCCAGACCACCACCGAGCGGTCGGTGCGCAGCGGCACAATGCGATCGACGCCCAACTCGGTCAGTTTCTGGACCACCCATTCGGGGCGGTCCCCCTTGGTCGGGGCAAAGCCCACGGTGACCGACGGTTCCCCACGGGGCACGAAGACCGGGTCGCCGTCGACTTCAAGTACGGCCCCGGGATCAACCTGACGCCCCGATCGACCGGCCACCGACGGGGAGATCCGGCACGGCACCCAGGTGCCGTGTCCGTCGCCCGCCACCACCGACTCCCCCGGCCGCAACCGCAACACATCAAGCAGATGGTGGGCGTCGTGGTCGGCCAGTTCCGGAGTGGTCGGATGGGACACGAAGACCATGGCGGCCGCGTCGACCAGCACGGGATCAGGGATGGAGGCCGCCATCTGCCAACTCCTCGGGGATCACCCCGTCAGGAGAGCACCGAACGGATCTTGGAGAACAGGCCCTCCGAGGCGGGCAGTTGACCCAACTCGTCGCCCCGCAGTTCGGCCAGTTGTCGCAGCAGGTCGCTCTGGGCCTCATCCAGCGGACGGGGAGTCTCGACATGGAGGTGCACGTGGAGATCTCCCCGGCCCCGCCCGCGCAGCCGGGGCACGCCGAGACCCCGCAGCGTCACCACCGTACCCCCCTGGGTCCCGGGCTCGATGGCGATCTCGCGTTCGTCGTCCAGGGTGGCGAAGTTGACCGACCCTCCCAACGCCGCCAGGGTCATCGGCACGACAAGTCGGGCGTGAAGGTCGTCGTCGTCCCGCTCGAAACGGTCGTGGCCTGCCACCGCCAGCCGGACAAAGAGCGCACCGTTCGGTCCGCCCCGGAAGCCGGCCGGTCCCCGGTCCGACAGCCGCAGGGTGGATCCGTCGTCGACCCCGGCCGGAATCTCCACCGTGAAGGAAACGTCCGAACGACGGCGACCTTCCCCGTTGCAGGCCGGACAGGGGTGCTCAATCGATTCGCCGAAGCCCTGGCACCGGCCACAAGGTACGGCGGTGATGACCTGGCCCAGAATGGACTGGCGGACCCGGCGAACTTCCCCGGCGCCCTGGCACTCGTTGCAACGGGTGGGCGACGTTCCCTCTTTGGCCCCCGTGCTCTCGCACTCGTCACAGTGCACCATGGTCGTGATTTCGACCTTGTGCTGGACGCCAAAGACCGCTTCGGCGAACTCAAGGCGCACGGTGATCTCGGCGTCCGGTCCCGGGGTCGGTCCGCTCCGCCGCCGGCGGGACGAACCACCCATGCCGCCGACCCCGTTGAAGAAGGCGTCGAACAGGTCGCCGAGTCCGCCCCCGAACGGATCACCGTAGCTGCCACCGGCCGCCGAGCCGAAGACACCGGCCGGTCCGAACTGGTCGTAGCGGGCCCGACGCTCGGGGTCCTTCAGCACTTCGTAGGCCAGGCTGACTTCCTTGAACCGTTCGGCCGCTTCCGGGTCGTCAGGGTTGGTATCCGGGTGAAAGGCCCGGGCCTTGGCACGGTACGCCCGTTTCAGGTCATCGTCGGTGGCATTGCGATCCACGCCCAGCGCCGCATAGAGATCCAGATCGGTCACGCTGCTCCCTCGTTCATCGGTTGCCTTCGCTCCGGCTGCCCTCGGCAAGGTGCTGGCCGAGTTGGTCGCCGACCACCCGGGCCGCCGCCAGGGCCAACGGATAGTTCATGCGGGTCGGACCCAACAGGCCGATCGTTCCGACCTCCTGGCCCTCCACCGAGACCGGCGCCACGACGATGGCGCAGGACGCGAGGGGCTCAAGCCCGTGTTCGGTCCCGATCGCCACCGACAACCCGGTGTCGAGAATGTCACGCAGCAACGAGACCACCACCAACTGCTGTTCCAGGATGGTGAGCACCGACCGCACGGTGTCCACGGCGTCGAATGCGGTGGCCATCCGGGACGATCCGCCGACAAAGAGCTGGTCGGAACGGGCCGCGGCGCTCAGCGAATCAAGACCGCCCAGAGCCACCTGGACCACCCGGTTGAGCGAAGTGCGCCCCTTGATGGTCGGCACCGGCCCATGCTGGTCCAGGGTGTGGTCCACCACCACGCCCGAGAGAAGCAAGGCCGCCTCATGCAGGGTGGCCTCGTCGACGTCTTCGGCAAACTCGAGTGACTGTTTCTGGACGGCTCCGTCGGCGAGGACGACGACGAGGAGTGCCAGGCGCGGCCCGAGACCGACGATCTGGAGGGAACGGACGGCGGACGACTCGTGGGTCGGACCCACCACCATCGCCGTGCAGTCGGTCAGGTTGGCCAACAGCCCGGAAGTTTCGTTCAGCATCTCTTCGATCTCGCCGTGGGCCCGGTCGAAGAAGGTGCGGACCTGCTGACGACTGGCGGTGTCGAGGGAGGCCGACCCACCCAACTGGTCGACGAAGAAGCGGTAGCCCTTGTCGGTGGGGATCCGGCCGGCACTGGTGTGCGGCTGGGCGAGGAAACCATCCCGCTCCAGGGCCGCCATGTCGCTGCGCACGGTGGCCGATGAAACACTCACCCCGGGTGCGTGCACCACATGCTGGGAACCGACCGGTTGGGCGGTGGCGATGTACTCGGAAACCACGGCATTCAAAATGGCGGCCTTGCGCGCCTCCATCTCCGTCGAGGAAGACGGTGGAGCGTCGGATCGGTTCGTGTCGCGGCGGTTTTTCTCAGGCACGGTCTTGGTCATCCGGGTCAAGGCGCCACCGACCGGAAAGGTCGATGGCATCGCGGCCAACTGTTGGCACTCCATTGTAGTGAGTGCTGATGCCGGCCGGTCGGTCATCGCCCGGAAGCGCCATGACGGCCGGTCGACGCCCCGATGGCCTCCTTCTTGTCGACGGAGAAGCAGCCGGGCACAAGAAGCGGCCGGGGACATGGGACCAGAAGCCAGGACCCGGAAGGTAGACAAAAAAGGTGGGGGTCCCCGCGCCGGGCCGGTTCAGTCGGCGACGACGAACATCCGCTCGGCCAAGGCCGAAGTCAGGGAGATCTGTTCGTCCCCGACGGCCAGGGTGAACGATCCGTCGGGAGTCTGCCGTTCGAGGATCATGGTGGCACCCGGCGTCAGGCCCAGGTCGGCCAGACGGGTCAGGCTCTCGGCGTCGTGCTCGATACTCTCGGTGATCCGTTCCAACCGCACGGGCTGGCCCGGCTCGGCATCGGACAGGCGATGCTGGACGGTCTCGGACCGCTTGGTTCCGGGAATCGGATTGCCGTGCGGGCACGTGGTCGGATGGTCGAGTAGAACCTCGAGGCGGGCCTCGACTTCATCGGAGATGACGTGCTCCCAGCGCCCGGCCTCGATGTGGGCCTTGTCCCAGTCGAGGCCGATCACATCGACCAGCAACCGCTCGGCGAGCCGGTGCTTGCGCACCACACCCTGGGCCAGAGCGGAGCCCTCCTCGGTCATGGCAATCCGGCGACCACTGCGCCGGATGAGGCCGTCGATCTCGAGGCGATCCAGCATCTCGGAAACCGAAGGAGCCGCCTTGCCCAGCCGCTCGGCCACCCGGGCCTGGATGACCGGGATGCCTTCTTCCTCCAGGGCGAAGATGGTCTCGAGGTACTCCTCGACCGGCGGATGGTAACGATCCTGCACCTTCCCAGCCTAGGACGAAGTCTCCCCGTCGGCATCGACCTCACGAGGGCCTGGCCGGACAGGGGATGCGGCCGAACCCGGCGACCCGTCGTCGAGAAGACCCGCGGCCGGACGGGCCGGACGCCTCCGGGTCGGGCGGGCCGCCATCCGGGCCGCTTCGGCGGCACGGAGTTTGGGCACCTCGACCAGCGCATACCAGGTGGCCACGGCCCCCATGACGGCGATGATCCCCAGGGGGACCGGACTGAACCGGTTGTCCACCGAGACCGAGGCCACGAGGCCCATGACCGAGAAGAGGACGAGACCGGCCCAGGCCACCGGTCGCACCAGACGGATCCGGAACGGTCGATGTTCGTCCGGCAGGATCCGACGGAGTCGAAGCACACAGAAGGCGGCCACGGCATAGATCATCGCCTCGAGGGCCGCCCCCACCGCCACGAGCACCTGCCAGGCGGCACCTCCGACCGCCAGCACAACGAGGGACACCAGAAACGACAGGACACCGAGACCCACCACGGGAACCCACGGCACGGCCCGGTCGTTCAGCCGGGCGAGCGGCGGGGGCAGGCTCCCCTCCCGGGCGGTGGCGTAGACGAAACGTGACGCGGTGATGAATCCTCCGTTGAAGGTATTGAGGGCGGTGACGGCCGTCACCCCGGCCATGAGCCACATTCCGCCGGCCGCCCAGGCGGCCCGGCCGAGGTAGAGCTGCGGATAGGCCGAAACCAGTTCGCCGTGGGTGAGAACGTGACCCATCGCCACCGCCAGGGCGGAGCACCCGACAAAGAGGATCAGCACGGCGAGGAACATCCCCCGGTGGATGTGCCGGGGGTCGCGGACTTCTTCGGCGTTGGTCGTGACCCATTCGAAGGCGCTGTAGAGGAAGATGCCGAGAGCCACCGATTCGAGGAATCCGGCCGGTCCGTGGTGGCCGAGCGGCTGGAAGGGAGTGACCAGGGCCACGTGGGAGCGGACCACGGCGATCACCGACACCGCCGTGGTGGCCACCACCGCAACCAGGGTGGCCGAGTTCTGCAGCCAGGATGCCGCCTTGATCCCGCGCAAGTTCGAGATCACGGCCACGCCCAACAGCACGGCCGTCCAGAGGGCGGTCAGCCACGCCGGAGCCCGCAGGACGTGGGTGAGGGCGGCCCCGACGATGAACGCATCGGCCGCCACGACCAGCACGATGGTCGACAGGTAGGTGAACGTGATGGCAAGGGCCACCCGGTCGTCCATGGCCCGGCTCATGTAGCGACGGATGGCGGCGGCCGTCGGGAACATGCCGTTGAGTTCCCCGAAGAAACCCCAGGCCAGGAGGGCCAGCAATCCAGCCACCAACAACGAGATCCACGCCGAGTCCCCGGCCACGTAGGTGACCAGGCCGGCGGCCGCCAGGTACTCGAGGGCGGCGAAGGCCAGTCCGGTCGAGGTGGAGACAGCGGCCGGAAAACCCATGGCCCGCCGAAGTCCGGCCGCACCCGTTTGTGGGGCGCTCATGCCCTTCGCCTCAACATGTCCCCACCCGTTCAGCCACTACTGATCCAGGAACGCGACCATGGACAGGGCATCGAGGCGCATCACATCCTCGGACGAACCGGCGAGGACGATCTCGCCGTTCTGGTACTTGACCGAGGGGTTCAGGTCGCCCCAGAACAGGTCGGCAAAGTCTTCGCTGCTTGCGGTGACGATCAGGTCGGCCGGACCCTGGCGGCCGGAGACCAGGTCCCCAAGAACGCAGGCCCGGACCTCAAGGGTGAACTCCGAGCCCGTATCGGATGCCACGAGGTGCACGCTGCGGTCCCAGCCCCGCAACATCCGGACCAACCGGGGATTGGCGTTGCCCCGGCTCTTCCAGTCGCCATAGGCCTCGAAGATCTCGGCGTCGGTCGCCATCAGGATCCTCCAGTCCCCGCCGGAGCGACCAGTGCGGCCAGCACCTCGTCGGCGGCCCGGATTCCCGACGAGATGGCCCCGTCGATGTAGCCCGACCATGCCTCCGCCGTTTCGGTCCCCGCCCAGTGGACGACCCCGACCGGCCTTCGAAGGGCCGGGCCCACCGCCGTGAGGACCCCCGGTCCCATCCCGGCGACCGGTCCTCCTCCGGAGAACGCCTCGGATGACCACCGCTGTTCGACGAACTCCAGCGGATGGGCCGCGTCCGGCCCGAAGGCCGACGCCAACTCCCCCAGGAGGTGGCTCCGGCGGCCCTCGACGCCGAGGCCCTCCATCCGGCGATCCTCGGATCCGGCGACAAATCCGACCAGGATGCCGACGCCCGCATCATCGGGCGAGTCGTCGAAGACCGACCGGAGGGCACCCCGGTCGGCCACCAACTGTCCGTTGAGGCCCATCTCGCGCCAGAACGGGCGTTCGTAGACGGCATGGATCTTGGTGACCGATCCCATCGGCGTCCGCTGGATCAACTGCATCCGGTCACCGGGCAAGGCCGGAGAGAAGCCGATCCGGCCGGTCACCGACGGTGGAGCCGCCACCACTACTCGGCCGGCGTGGAACTGCCGGGGGTGCGCTCCGGCCACCGAGACGGTGGCTCCCGAGCGGCCATGGTCGATGTCGACCACCGGGGAAGAGAGCACCACACGGCGGCCCAGCATTCCGGCCAGAGCCAGGGCCGGGGCTTGGGCGCCCTGGTGGATCCGCCTCTCCTGGGCCCCTCCGCTGGTCCGGATAAGCGAGGACATCGACCCTCCACTGTGGGCATACGACAGGACGAAGAGCATCGACAGCTCTTCGGGCTCGGCGCCGAAGACGGCCTGGCACGCCGTGGTCACGAGGGCGCGGGCGATCGGGGTCTCCACCGTGGCGTCGATCCACTGGGCAAAGGTCTGGCGGTCGAGCCGGTCGGCATCCGGATGGCTCCACGGTTCAACCGGAGAGACCTCCTGGGCCAGCAGGTCAAGTTCCAGCAACGTGGCCACGGTGTCGGCCGAGCCATCCTTGTCCGAGGTCGGCACCAACCCCTCGTAGCGGTGGAGCAGGCCGTCCCGCAGCTCCAACGCTTCACCGGCCACCCACGTCGGAAACGTCGTGCACCCCGTTTCGTCGATCAAGGACGCGAAGTGCTCCTGGCCCGGGCCCACCCACTGTCCCCCCTGGTCAACCGGGACCCCGGACGGGAGCGTTTCGGTGAAGACCCGTCCGCCGACCCGGTCGCGGGCTTCCAGGACGACGACCGAGCGCCCGGCGTCCACCAGAGCGCGGGCACAGGTCAGACCGGCATAGCCGGCGCCGACCACGATCACGTCAACCGGACCCGGGTCGATGGGACTGCGCTGTGTGGTCATCACCCGTGTCACTCCTTCTCCGGTACGGATCCACCGGGCATCCGAGGGCCTCGCCCAACTCCCGGGCGCACCCGCCCACGCTAGACGGGGCCAGGGGACGTGACGGTGGTCATCCCGCCCCGTACAGGCCGATCGCAACCAGTACCCGGGCCGCCGATCCCGACCGGGCCGACCGGTACGCTGACGGGATGGAAGATCCCGAGGAGGTGTCGGACGGGACCGGAAACCCCTTGCCGGAAGCAACCTCGTTCCCGGGAGCAACCTCGGGCGAAACCGGTTCCGCCGGGGCCGGCTCTCCCCCAGAGCCACCGGCCGGCTTGGTCAACGTCGACTTTGACGACAACGGCCAGCCCCTCCGGTTCCAGCGATGGATGCAGGAGTCGGCCACCGGGGTGGTGCTGAGTGGACTGGCCCGGGGCCTGCAACATGCGCTCGACCACCCTGACAACAGGCCGGCCATCGTCATTGAAGCCTCCGGTCTGCCCGAAGACCCT
>CAITPI010000009.1 GCA_903894295.1 uncultured Acidimicrobiaceae bacterium | reverse complement strand
GAGATTCGGACACCCAACCGGTCATCGTGACCGGATCCGGTCAAACCCGCCGCTGCGTTCCCCGGACGGGGAGAAGCGGTCTCAGCCCCGGGGGGCGTTGCGGGTGGCGTTGCTGGTGGTGTGCGCAGCAGCGCGGGCCCCGTTGCGGGTGGCGTTGCTGGTCGAACGGCTTCCGTTGCCGGTGGCCGCCGGGGTGGTCGTCGAGGTGTTGGTGTCCACCACGATCACGACCCGGTGGCTACGCAGGTTGCGCACCCGGTTGTGGACGTGGTGCGTGCGGACCTTCACGTAGGTGGTGGGGTGGCTGGTGGACGCCGAAGCGGAGGGCGCCGCGGTCGGCAGCGCCGGCGTCAGCACGGCAGCGTCAGGACCGGTTGCTGCGATGGTGTGCTGGACGCAGGTCCCCGAGGCCGAAGCCAGAACCAGGCCGGCCGGGCAGCTGGCCGCCGACGTGTAGGAGTTGGTGTAGGCCAGGCTGGCGTTGTTGGCCGAGATCAGGGCCTGCAGCGGCACGTAGCCGACCGGGATCGAGTTCGTGTAGGTCGGCGCCGCAGCAACCACCTGCGGTGCGAAGAACCACGAGACGCAGACAGCGGCAAACGCCACAACCACGAAGGAAACGGAACTGACGATCCGACGCCGTTCCGGGATGATGATCTCTCTGCCCCTGAAGTCCATGATTACATCTTGCCATGGTGAGTCAGAAGTTGCAACTCTTGCGCCACGATTTTTTCGGCGGTTGACGGTCACGGCGTTCAACCGGGAAGTCCTGACCCGCATCGGCCGACAGCCAACGGTGCATTGCCAGCCAACGGTCCTGGCCTGAACGCCCGCACCGTTGTCTCGGCGGCCACGGTCAACCCGTTCGGTCGTAGGTGCCCTTCACTCCGGGTTCTCGCCATCGTCCTTTCGTGCCGTGCCGACACCTTGCCTCCCTCCACTTGTCGCTTCACTTACCCCTCCTGACCGTTCTCCCCTCCTTCAGCCACGTCCTACTTTCCGGCGTTACCCCCGCCGGGCGACGCCGGTCGGCCCTGACGGCACCAGGTGCCGCCCGGGGAGTGACAGGAAGGAACGCGGGAACGGCACGGGGTTGAGGGGGTGAAGAGAGGGGGAACAACTGGGCTTCCCAATTATTCGTATTCACCGGTATCATTTGTGTAGGCGGACTCCGGAACAACCCGGAAGTTGCCATCCGCATCTCCGGGGGGTGAAGGCGTTGGAAGCATGGGGCGAACCACGATGGTCCGACGTTCTGCCGACCCGGTCGCCTGGATCCCGAGGACGGATCCCTGTCTGGATGACCGACGTGGCCGGAGCCCTGTTGGCGGGAGTGACCGGCCTGGCGGTGGGTTGGCCGGACTTCGGGCAACAGGGCTACCTGTCGGTGTGGTTTGGCGCCATTGCCGTCGGTGCGATGTTGCTTCTGCCCAGACGTCGTTGGTGGCCCTACGTCCTCGTACTGGTGGCAGCAACGTTCGTCGCTTCGAAACAGGGAGGCTGGTCACCGGAGACCAGCGCCATGCGTGCCGTCACCGATCTCGTCGTTGCCGTCGCCGCTACCTGGGCGATGCGACGGTTCCGTTGTCTGCCGTTGCGGTCAAGCCGTGATGCCTGGACGTTCATTCTTGTCGTCGATGTCGCCGGGGGAGTCCGTTCTTCGGTCGCCGCCGCCCTTACCTACTGGGCGCCACCGGGGCATCTGGGCCTGGCTCTGCCCACGGTGAACGTCGGACTTTCGACGGCCATCGGACTTCTTGCCGTCGTGCCGTTCATGGTGTTGGCCTTTGACCGCCGACGATGGCCCGAGACCTCCTTTCGGCGGATCGGAAGCGGCTGTCTCATGTTGGCCGGCATCACGCTTCTGGTCATCGTGACGGACCTGGAACCACCGGGATTCATCTATCTCGGCATCGGATTTCTGATCATCCCGGTCTTTGTGGTCCTGGCCGTGCGGTTTCACCCACTCCTGCTCGCCAGTGGCCTCGTGGTGGCTTCGGTTGGCATCGCACTCGGCACGGCCCGGGGTCTTGGACCTTTTGCCATTCGTCCGGCCTATCCGGGTTCGGCCGAACACGCGACGTTGACCGCCCAGATCTTCCTGACCGCACTGGTCGCCTCCAACTGGATTCTGGCTGCTGCCGTCGCCGAACGGGTCCGGGTCCTCGGCCGTCTGCGCCGTCAGGTCAACACCGACCCGGTTACCGGGCTGCGCAGCCGGATCTGGATGCTGGAGCATTTGGAGGGACTGCTCGAGGTCGAGATGCGGAGCGGCCAGCCTCCCCAGACGGCGGTCATGTTCATCGACCTCAGTCCGTTCGACCAGGTACGACGTTCGCTCGGCTTCAGCGCCGGTGACGCCATGTTGAAACAGCTCGCCCTGGAATTGGAGCGTGTCGCCGCCCGCCAGGGAACGCTGGGTCGTTTTGGGGGTGACCGGTTGATCGTGGTTACCCAGGACTATGACGAAGGCGATGATCTCGGCGCCTGGGCCGAACGGCTGCTCGCGGCCGTACGTAAGGAACGGATGGTTGGAGGGAAGCGACTGGCCCGCCAGGGATTCATAGGCATGGCGGTGGCCGGGCGGAAGTCGACGGCCGAGACCCTTCTTCGGGACGCCGATCTGGCGCTCGCCACGGCGGTTGATCTCGGGGTCCCGGGGTGGAAGGTCTATGACGACTCGGATCTCGGCGCATCACGGCAACTCGCCCTGGAGCACGATTTCCGTGAAGCACTCGAACTCGGCCAGGTCGTGGCCTACTACCAGCCCAAGGTCCGACTCCTCCAGGGAGAGCTCACCGGCTATGAGGCGCTGGCCCGTTGGGAACATCCGACCCGGGGTCTGGTGTCGCCCGCCGAGTTCATTCCCATGGCCGAACGGACCGGTCTCATTGTCCCGTTGGGCCAGCGGATGCTCGAGGAAAGCTGTGCCATGCTGGCCATGAATCCGGGCATTCCGGCCATCTCGGTCAACGTCTCGCCGTTGCAGATGGCCGAATCCGACTGGATGGGCTCGGTGGTTGCCACGACGGAACGTTTCGGCGTCGAACCCGCCCGGGTCATCCTCGAGTTGACTGAAACGGCGATCTTCCGTTTGACCGATGAGGCCCGCCGGTTCCTGCTGGAACTCACTGCTCTGGGCTTCGGTCTTCACGTTGACGACTTCGGCACCGGGTTCTCGTCGGTCAGCAATCTCCGCGACCTCCCGGTGACCGGCCTCAAACTCGACATGACATTTGTCCGGAATCTGACACCTGATGACCACAGTGGGCTGGCCTTGGTGCGGGGTCTTGCCGGCCTGGCCAACGGTCTGGGACTGGAAACCATCGCCGAGGGTGTCGAAACCCCGGAGCAGGCCGAACTTCTGGCCCGGACCGGATGGTCCGAAGCCCAGGGTTATCTCTATGGCCGGCCGGCGAGGCACGTCGTCTCCCTGGCCGTACTGGCCTGAAGGCGCACGTCCCGGTCCCGGCATGGACCAGATTCGAGTACGCCTTCCCGGATCACCCGGGGCGGTGTTGCCCGGGTGCCGCCGGATCTTCGCCACAGGCGCAACACGACAACCGTCATGCATCGGGGATTCCCGGTCAGCGTGCGGCGGAGGGGCACCAGGACCGACCGGTCACCTGGATGGTGGTCGGCGGACCGACCAATCTGCACATTTGCCCGGCCCACCCGGGTCTTGGCGCATTCAATGTCAGCCGGACCGTCTGGCTGGTTCTAACGTCGAGGCTGTCACGATCCTGACGCGGAGGCGGATGCCTTCTCCGGATTGGTGGGGAAGAGGATCTGTTCGACGACGACGACGGCCAGTGAGATCGCCACGCCGACCAGGGTGAACACCAGTCGGTCCACCGAGGCGCCGACCACGCCGGTGTTGAGGCCAAGCAGCACCACATTTGTCAGAAAGAAGACGAAGACGGCGTAGGGCTCCTGACCGAGGAACGCGATGGTCCCGATGAGCATCAGGTAGAAGACAACCATCACGAACCAGTGGGGCTCGCCGAGTCCGACGACCAGCGCCGCGAAGATGGCGCCGCACACGGTGCCGCCGGTCCGGTGGAGGATCTTGTGGCGGGTGGTCTGCCGGTTCATCTGAAGGACGATGAGGAGCGTCAGGATCAGCCAGACGCCGTGGTCGTTGACGCCGAAGGTCAACACCCACCAACTTGACACCGACACCACGACCGCCATGACGACGGTGTAATGGACCGATTCCCCTTTGGGATTCATGGCGCTGAAAGGGATGTCCACGGAGCCGATGAACACGTGGGTGGCGAGCGATGACCAAACGCAGGCAGCGGCGGTGGCGCCGACGAAGATCAGGAGATGGCGAATCTTCGCCGGATCCCCGAAGAACGTGTGGGTGACCGAAGCGGGGAGCGTCATCACAAACGCCATTCCCAGCGGCACCGTGTAGAAGCCGCCGAATCGCTGCCACCGGGAACTGATTCCCATGGCGAGACAGGCGAGCGCCATCAGGCAGGCGCCGGCTAGTGCGATCGAACCGCTCACCACCGAGACGGGGAGGAACAACAGGTAGACGACCGACATCATCAAACCCAGTTTCAGGTTGCCGTAGATCGTGTTGAGTATGGCGATCTCGATCCCGAAGAGGACCATGGTGAAGACGTTCTGCCCGAGAAGAGCCTGAAGTCCAAAGAGGGGAGGGGCCACACCAATGCCCACCAGAACCACGCCTACCAGGACCCGCTTGGAGATCTTGGCTTTCGGAATCTCCTGGACCGGGAACACCGGAAGGTCAAGGGAAGAAGGCATGAGGCACAGTCTTGCCGACGCAGGGAAAGATCCGGGGATTTTCGTGGCAATGACTGGAACCCATGGCCGGCCGGACGTCAAAAAAATGCCCTGACCTGCGGGAAAACAGGTCAGGGCACCGTGGAGATGGCGGGAATCGAACCCGCGTCCTCCAGCTTCTCAATGGGACTTCTCCGAGCG
>CAITPI010000008.1 GCA_903894295.1 uncultured Acidimicrobiaceae bacterium | reverse complement strand
TGTCAATCCGCTGGTTCCAGCAACACGGTCTCTACGTCAACCTTGGATTCTTTCCGAGCCAGACCCAACGGATCGACGAAGAGTTGAACCCCCGGATTCCCGATCCGACGATCGTCGCAAGTGGGATCGGGGAAGTGTCATTTCACTTCGGGACCGGAGTGAACATTTTCGACATTCTGGGACTGGCCGATCCCCTCACCGGCCACATGAAACTCTCCCATCGCGGCCCGGCCGCCGGACACGAGAAACCCTTGCCGACGCCATGGATCATTGCTGCCGTCACGGCATCGGGTAGTTCAACTTCGCCGATTGCCAACCTCCAACCAGAACGCCACCTCTTCATAACCCCCGACCTGTTTCCAGAGGCAACCGGTCGACAACTCAACGTCCAGACGGCATGGGCCCGGGCTGCCCTTCAGTGTCCAGCGATCCACAATCTGGAGTATGGACAAAATGGTCCACTCACCGTAAGGAGGTTCTTCCGGAACATCTGGGACGCCTGGGGAAACTCACAACTGAGGATTCCGCCCAATCCCGAGACCGCCTTTCACCAGTTTTGCGGCCCGGGAACGCCCGAGGTGGTCAAGGAGACGGCTGGTCTGCCCTGACTTTGGCGGAGGCGGATAGCTCGACTTTGAAACCGATGCGCCGACAAGGAGGACGGCAGGGCACGGAGGGGTCACCCAGTTGGGTTTCGCCATCGCGCGCTCGAGCTTTCGGCGTCAGGTCGATCAATACGACATGTGGCCAGGGATTCCGAGTGGGAGGGGAGTTGGTCTACATCTGGCGCCGGCAGGATCGGATCAACCGAGGCGAAGGAGCAGGACGCGCGATCGGTGAGCGAGCACTGAATCGCACTGGGTGTGATGGAGTCTCTGCCCTTCCCCGCGTTTTGTCAGTCACGGTGGACTCGAAGACGGCGGCTTCTCGAAGATCGTGATGTGTTCATCCCCGACGCCTTTGTCCAGTTGCTCTCGCGGGTCAACACCCGGACGCTCTAACCTACCGACGTGGTGACAACCGACGCACCTGCCGAGGTGGAGACGATAAGCAACGCGTCCTGGAGCCCGATCCGAATCGCCTGGTCGGTCGCCACGGGAGTGATTCTCGTAGTTGCCGCAGTCGTCGTAGTGCCGAGCGAATGGCGCTTTGCCCTCTTCCCCCAGGACGAAGGTCTCCTCCTGGCCTACCCCTCGCTGATTCTGCATGGGTGGCAGCCGAACCGATCGTTCGAGTCAGTCTACGGAGTTGTGAACCTCTGGGTGTTAGGCGGAGCATTCAAGATCGGTGGGGCGAGTGTCGACGTCGAACGGGCGGTCGGGGCTCTCTACCGACTGATCATTGTCGGTTCGCTGTTCACATTGGCACTCCGACGGCGTGGGCCAGTAGCAGCCCTGTGCGCCGGTCTGCTCTGCGTGATCGTCCTGGCTGGCACCATCGGGTTGGCCGCATTTGCCTGGTTGGCTGGCCTGGCCTTCGGCGCACTGGCCCTCGTGCTGGCTGATCTTGGCCTGGCCGGTGCTCCCCGTCGGAGCATGGTCGTACTTTCGGGCATGTGCTTCGGGTTCATGGTCGGCTGTCGCCTTGATCTCGTGGTGGCCGGGGGCCTGGCGTTGGTCGTGGTGGCATGGCTGCGGCCAAACGCTCGGCGCCTCCTCGGCCTCGGCGCCGCAACCGGTTTGGTGCCGCTGATCGTGAACCTCGTGCAAGCGGGGCCCGTGGCGGTCATTGACCAGCAGTTGTTGACTCCGATCTTCGTCACCGGCCCGGCCCGTCGGCTGCCACTTTCGACACTTGGATGGCAAGGGATCTCACTTCTCGTCCTGTGCGCCGCAACAGGCGTGGCGCTCGTAGCTCTCGGATGGCGCGCTGTGCGCGCCGATCGGAGTGTTTGGGATGGAGTGCTACTGATGGCCATCGGTCTCTTCGACCTCGGTCTGCTGCCTCAGGGACTCCAGCGGAGTGACGGAGTTCATCTGGCTCTGGTGGCGTGCTGGGTCGCCCCATCGGCGGTAATGCTGCCGGCGCTTGGTTTCAACCGGAGTTCCGAGGAAGGGTCGAGGACCGGCACGATCAACCTTGGTTCTGTGGTCGTGCCCGTGGTGGTGGCCGCCGCGTCGCTGGTGTTGGTGGCTGGCACCTTCGGTCGCATCTGGTGGACGGCACTGCCCGCGGTCGGTACGCCAGTCCCGGAGTACGTGGTGACGCATGACGGACGATCCGTGCCCATGGCCTCGGCTGAGACGGCACAGCAGCTTCGAGCCATCCTCGCTGCCATTGACGCACGCGCCCACACCGGCCAGAAGTTGTTCGTCGGACCACACGATCTGACCACGGCTGGCTATGCGGATACCTACCTCTACTACCTCCTGCCGGAGTTGCTCCCGGCCACCCGCTACCTGGAAATGGATCCGGGAGTGGCCAATGGCAAAAACTCAACGTTGGCTGATGAGTTGAGAAACGCCGATTTCCTCATCCTCAACAGTGCCTATGACGCCTTTCCGGATGCCGACCCCAATACGCGGCACGGATCGGCCGCGCCCAATGAAGTCGTGGCCCGTGACTTCACACCGGTGACAACTTCGGGCACGTGGACCCTCTATCAGCGGAAGTAAGGCTTGACCGGGGCGGGGGCCCCTGCGCCAAGGTGACCACTCACGAGATGTCTGTTCAGGGTCATCTGCTTCTTTGGCGGGTCATGACATCACTATCCACCTCATCCGAGGGACGCTCCCGGCCGGTGCAACATGATCATCGTGCTCAAGTGCTGAGGACCCTGGAAGTACTTGGGAGTTGGTCTGACCCGTCCCGTGGCGGACCCTCGTCGGGGTTTGGGCAAACCCATCGATGACGCGTTGAGATGGAAGACCACTGGTTCCTTGAAGGATTGGCCAAGGGCACTGTCGTGGCGTGCCCACGGAACCCCGGCCGCCCTGGAGCATCGTCACGGTGGGGCGAGGGTAGTCACGGTGGGGCACCCGCGACTGGGTTGCAAGGCCCTCCTGCTTCTTACTGGGTCGGCTTGTCGCTGGGGACCAAAGGGAGCGCGGGATCAACTGAAGGCGCTGGTTCTCCCGCGAGGGTAAGCACCCGGGTTGGCTCTTCCCCCGGCCGACGCCGACGCTCCAGCCTGTCTTTCCACTCCATGATGGGCCTCTCCAAGAGGAACCATGACGCAACGGTGAGGCCCAGGGTGAGCGCGAAGGCAACGACGACGCGCAGCCACAGGGGCCAGTTGGTGTCGAAACGGCGCACGAAGTAGAAAACCGGCATGTGCCACAGGTAGAAGCCGTACGAGACGAGCCCAAGCGCGACAAACGGTTTTTGCTGGAAGAGCCAACCGCCCTTCCATGAGGCGTCAAGGACGGCAAGCACGATGGCTGCACAGGCGACGTCGATAAGGATGAAGCCACCTCGGTACAGGAACGGCCCAAAGAGATTCGTTGTGGGCATCAGCACGAGGAGGGCGGCAAGCCCGATCCAGCCAGCAGTGGCCACACCTCGGGTTGGCTCGCGACGACGGGTCCAGATGTGGGCCAGGAGAGAGCCCCAAAGGATGGAGTCGGCGCGGGAGTCAGTGGCATGAAACAGGTAGCACCATGACTGGACGCCGTGGTAGGCGAGGGCACGATGGATGGACACCGCAGCGATAAGTCCAAGGAGGACGATCACCACGGTGCGAAGTCGGACTCGGATTGTCAGGAGGACCACAGTTATCCATGGCCAAATCATGTAGAACTGCTCTTCGAACGACATCGACCACATGGCTTGGTATCCGGGAGCCAGGTTGGCGCAGAATGCGTTTGGGGACTGGGCCACGTAGTAGTTCGAATAGTAGAAGCTGACCGAGAAAATCGATGGCCAGTCCCGCTGGTCCCAGTAGCCGAAAGCCCATGCCGCCAGTCCAGCGGCCACCACGACGACCAAAAGCGCAGGGAGAAGGCGCAGCACCCGACGCCGGTAGAAGGCGAGGCGGCCGATCGTCCCGAAGCGAGCCTGCTCCCTGAGCAGGAGCGCGGTGATGAGGAATCCCGACAGTACGAAAAACATGTCGAGCGAGACAGTGCCCCCGGGGATGACGAGCAGCGTCGGAAGCGGGAGGATCACCTCCAAGTGGGACACGAACACAATCAGCACTCCCACCCCCCGAATGCCGTCAAAGCCCCGGATTTGCCCGAACGACCGGACATGATCGGAAGGGGCTTGATTGGTGGCGGGCGGAGGTGCCGTGCCAGAGCTGCTCATGGGGATGTGCCGGACTCGATCGGTCAGGCCACGCCAGCCCAGACGGCATCAGGCCGGATGCCGAAGGCAACCTGGCGACCCAACTCGGCACGAACCACCCGGAGGTCGCTGGCACGGGTCACCCCGAGCAGCTTGTCCTCGGTGGTGAGCACCCGAACCGGCTGTTCTGTTCCATCGTCCACCATGGTCGTGATGACTTCGGGAAAGAGGACTTCAGAACTGGAAATCTCCCGCCCTGCGGCGACCTCGGCCAACCGGGCTTCTCCGTCAAGGCCTGATGTGTCCACAACTTCATGGTAGACGGGCCAGATGGACTTGTGGAAGCCCCACGGATTTACCGATGCAGGAACATCTCCGGCGATGGCTTGGGACTCTCGCCCGTCGTCACTGCGAAACGCATTACCTTGGCGGCCGACATGGCAACGCTCGTCGAGCGAGGCCAGGAGGCCGTCGGGGCCAACGGTGCAGATTCCTCGGGTCACCGGGCCATCGATGGCCACCGAGGAGGGCAGGCGGAAACCGACCATGTGAGCACTGTCGACGTCGCTCGAACCGCAGCCAGCCGTCTGATGTGTGCCCGGTCTTCCTTTGTGATCACCCTTACATGTTCGGGTGTTCATTTTTCGGCGGCGAATCTGTTCAGTTTTCGAGCTGCATCGACACCATCCCCGTTCGTTGGGTAAGTGTGCTTCCACGTCTTCTCCCTGCGTGGCCATGGTGAGTGGGTCCCTTCGGGTTGATTGGCGTAAGCATCATCAGCCTTGATGGGGCACACCTCGTTGTGGTGGACCTTGTCGTCCACCTCGTCGCTCAGAGGATGGGGAATTTCAGTGATCGACGCTGGGGAATTTCCGTGATTCTCGTCAATGACGACTTCGTCTGCATCGGCCGGCACTGTCTACACCGTTCGGTGGAGGTATCAGATGCTCTGGACGAAGTGGCTCTTCAGCAGCGCAAGGTCAACCTGTCGGGGGTTCTGGTGACCTTCGACGCCGATGGGATTGAGTCGGACACCGGCAAGGTAGAAACCGCACCGGGAAAGGAGGTAGAAGACAACCAACGCCGAGGGGACTTTCCATCGACGTGTCGGGATCCCGGAGCGGGGGGACTGATTCATCGAACAGCCAAGGGCGTCGGTCGTTCAACGCCACTGCGGATGTCGGTTGCACACACGCCACGCAGCCAGAACAAGCGCCACTCCTGTTGCGTTTCTCCGGCCTCCACATCCGATAGGAACGTCATTCGCCGGGCCGATCTTGGGGTGATCCTCGAGACGGGCCCACACACAGAGCAAGGCAAGAACGGGTTGCACGCCGCCGACAAAACCAACGGCGATGTTGAACGGCCTCATCGGCCATTGACGTCAGGAGTTGGCGTCCTCCGCCGAGCTGCCTTCCTCATCCTCGCCAGCGGGGGTTTGACTCAGAAGGTCAGCCGACGAACTCGTCGCCGTTGTGCTCTTGGCCACAGACCCGGCGGTAGCCGAAGGCGCCTGGGCCGTCTTCTTGCCGCTGAAGAATCCAAGAAAGATGGCAACTGCGAAGAGGGCAACCGCGACCAGAACGAGAATGGCACCTCGGAGGTGGTAGTGGCCTCCACCGTGCGGATGACGACCAGGCACCACATGCCCACCCAGAAAACTCGGCAGACTGCCGATGCTCGTCGTCAGAAACTCGATGGCCAGAATGAGGCAGATCACGCCAACAACCGCGAGGATGATCGGGACAATCCATTTCTTCATGACGTAAACCTACCTTGCAAGACCGCCAACAATGGCGACCGATGTGGACAAACCGGAAAAGTTCCCACGAATACAACAACCCGCCTTAGGCAGGTGCTGCACCATCCTCATCTCGCCGCCGTTTGCCCAACAAAAGCCAGCCTCCCAGGAGTGCCAGTGCCAGAAGGATCAGGATGAGGGCCAAACCGCCGTTTGACCAGAAGTTCGATGGCTGGACACTCGAAGTAGATGCCGTCGACGAACCCGTCTTGTGGTGCTTGCCCTTGGTGTAGGGAAGCGATCCGTTGCGGTGGTGGATCGTCAAGGTATGGACGGTATTGCGACCATGCCCACTTCCCGAACTTCCGGTGAACGGCAGCACCTGGCCCGAACCGCCACCCGAACCAGAGTTGCCTGAACCGCCACCACCTCCGCCACCGCCACTACCGCACGACGTGCCGGTGCAATGGCAGGACGATCCGGTGCAGGGGCAAGAGGTACCGGTGCAGGGGCAAGAGGTGCCGGTGCAGGGGCAGTTCGTGACACAGGGGCAAGAGGTGCCGGTGCAGGGGCAGTTCGTGACACAGGGGCACGACGTGCCGGTGCAGGGGCAGTTCGTGACACAGGGGCACGACGTGCCGGTGCAGGGGCAGTTCGTGACACAGGGGCATGACGTGCCGGTGCAAGGGTTGGTCAACGTGTTGATGTAGTGCCTGGCTCCCGTGACATACGTCCACGGCCCTGCCGTTGCGTGGCCGTTGGTGAACTGCTCAACGGAGATGAGGGCGTCGGCCTGGATGATGCCCTCAAACTCCCGGGGCCAACTGACGTAAACCTCGTCGACACCAGCTTCGCAACAGACCGCTTCTCCCACCACTTGCGGCGACAGCTTGGGTTCATTGATGATGAGGAGCCAGGCACACGGGCTCTCGCTCGGGCACTTGGGGGTCGGGACCCGCATGACCGCCCGCTCGTTCTTGACATCAAAGTGCAGTCGAACCGTGTGGAACCCATGGGTAGGTACGCCTCCACCGGCCAGAGCCGAGGCGGGAGTGGACGTCAACGAGAGCGCGCCAAGCATCGCAAGCAGGCCTACCGCCAATGCCAGAATCCGCTTCATTCCCAATGTCCGCATGTGCCCTCTAAACGTGAGTCTGCCCTGTTCTCCGTACTCCTAGGGTAGGCGCACGAACCTGCTACCTCAAATCGTTTACGCCGATTACTTCAATATCCTCAAATCTGAGGTGGTCTGGTCCTGGGTCAGATCTTCCGCCCCGGAAAGTCGTTCAAGTTGGCCTGCCCCCGCCGCCGATAACACTTCCATGAAACTACCCCTTTCGCCGGAGGGCACGTCGTTCTACGCTGGAAGGGCGAGGGAAGGAACCGGGTCATGGCGTTGACGGCAGGCACGAAGCGAATCGGCATCTTGGTCGTGGCCTACAATGCTGCGTCGACGTTGGCGAAGACCCTGGACCGGATTCCCATGGAGGTCCGTCCCGAGATTGCCGAAGTGATCGTCAGCGACGACCACAGCCAGGATTCGACGTATCTCGTCGGCCTGGGCTACCAGCAGGTCTCGGATCTGCCCATCACCCTGATCCGTCAACCCAAGAACCTCGGGTATGGCGGGAACCAGAAGGCTGGCTACAACCTCGCCATTGAGCACGGCCTTGACGTGGTGGTCATGCTGCACGGGGATGGCCAGTACGCCCCCGAGTCCCTGCCCGACATTGTCGAACCCCTGCTTCGGGGGGAAGCCGATGCCGTGTTCGGGTCACGCATCATGATCAAGGGTGCAGCCCGCAAGGGCGGTATGCCGCTCTACAAGTACGTGGGCAACCGCATCCTGTCGAAGTTCGAGAACGCCACGCTCGGCACCGACCTCACCGAGTTCCACTCGGGTTACCGGGCCTACTCGGTCGCCGCCTTGAAGCAGATCCCCTTCGAGCGAAACTCCGACGGATTCAACTTCGACACCCAGATCATCATCCAGCTGCACGATGCCGGCATGCGCATCGCCGAAGTGCCGATCCCCACCTACTACGGCGACGAGATCTGCTACGTCGACGGCCTGGGTTATGCCAAGGACGTGACAAAAGACGTCCTCACCTACCGCCTCCAGAAGGCCGGTTTCGGTGATGGCTCACGCATCGCCCTGAACGAGGAGTACCAGCTCAAGCCGAGCGAGGACAGTTCACATGGCCGGATCTCGGCGCTGATCGGCAGCCGGTCGCCCTGCCGGATCCTGGACCTAGGCTGCTCGAGCGGGCTGCTGGCCGAGCGGCTGCAAAGCATGGGCCACACCGTGGTTGGCGTCGACGTGACCGAGATCCCCGGGGTCCGGGACCGGGTGACCGAGTTTTACAAAGCCGACCTCAACGAGGGAATCCCGTCCGAGGTCGGTGGCGACTACGACCTTGTGCTGGCCGCCGACGTCCTCGAGCACCTGGTCAACCCGGGAGACTTCATGAAGCAGATCCGCCGCGTGCTCGCTCCCGGCGGGTCGGCCCTGTTCTGCGTTCCCAACATCGCCCACTGGTATCCGCGTTCACGCCACACCCTCGGACTGTTCGACTACGACCAGCGCGGCATTCTGGACGCCACCCACCTTCGCTTCTTCACCCGACGCAGCATCCAGAAGCTGATCCAGCGCAGCGGGTACCAGATCCGGCGGGTCGAACCGGTTGGGCTTCCCCTCGATGCCCTCGGGGTCGATGGAGGAAAGGCTCACCTGCTCCGCCTGGTGGACCAGTTGCTTCTGGGCCTGTGGCCGACCATGTTCGGCTATCAGTTCATCGTGGAAGCGACGCCAAACCCCGGCGACGAGTAAGCCCGCACATCGGCATCCGGCCGGCCCATCGGCCAGCGGCCAGCGGCCAGCGGCCCCAACTCCCGGGCCGTCAGGCATGGGCCGGTCAGTGGCCGGTGGCGGAACGGTCCAGTGCGGCAAGGACCAGTTTGATGCCTGCTTCGACGCTCACGTCCGGTTCGATCTTCAACTCGGGCGACTCGGGAACCTCATAGGGATCGTCGATCCCTGTGAACCCCTCAATGCCACCCGTGTTGGCCTTGGCGTAGAGGCCCTTGGGGTCCCGTTCGGCACAGTCGGCGGCAGAAGCTGCCATGTACACCTCGACAAAGGGCAGCCCGGCGTCTTCATGAAGGCGTCGGGCCATCCGTCGGGACTCGGCGTAGGGGCTGATGATGGCAACCACCGACACCAGCCCGGCGTCGGCGAACAGGCACGCCACTTCGGCCACCCGACGACAGTTTTCCTCACGGGCTTCCCGGGAGAAGCCCAGGTCGCCGTTGAGCCCGGTGCGCAGGTTGTCCCCGTCCAACCGGTAGGCGGCCCGACCCTGGCGGATCAGTTCCCGTTCCACCGCCGTGGCGAGGGTCGACTTGCCGGAACCGGACAGGCCGGTGAACCAGAGGGTCGCACCCGGGGCGCCGAGGAGCTCGGCCCGGTCCTGGCGGGTGACCTTGCCGGCGTGCCAGGTGATGTTGTCCGACGTCATCAAGCAGTGATCAATCCGGACCGAGGAGCATGCCGGCACCGGCCGTCAGGTTGGTGTCCTCGGTGGCAAGAATTAACGAGCCGGTCGTGCGGTTCCGTCGGTAGCTGTCGTAGAAGAGCGGCTGGGTGACCCTCAGGGAGACCCGGCCGACATCGTTGAGGCCCAACGCCGTGGCGGCCTCGTCCCGGTGGAGGGTGTTGACGTCGAGTCGGTAGTTGATGTCCTTCACCACGGCCCGTACCCACCGGGTGGTGTGCTTCAGGGCCATGAAGTCGCCCACCTGGAGCGGTCGTTCCGTCATCCAGCAGACCATGGCGTCAAGGTCCTGTCCGACAAAGGGCTTGTTGTTGGGCCGACAGATCATGTCGCCCCGGGAGATGTCGAGTTCGTCCTCGAGCCGGATCGTGACCGACATCGGCGGGAACGCCTCGTCGAGGGGCCCCTCGAAGGAGTCGATGCCCGCCACCTTGGTGGTGAGGCCCGACGGAAGCACCATGACTTCATCCCCGGGCCGGAAGACGCCGCCAGCCACCCGGCCGGCATAGCCCCGGTAGTCCCGACGTTCCGAGGACTGGGGCCGAATGACCCACTGGACCGGGAACCGGGGATCGATCAGATTCCGGTCCGAAGCGATGTAGACCGTCTCGAGATGGTGCAGCAGCGAGGCCCCTTCGTACCAGGGCATGTTGATCGACCGGGTGACGACGTTGTCACCCTCAAGGGCCGAGATCGGGATGAAGGTCATGTCGCTCACGTCGAGCCGGCTGGCAAACGCCGTGAACTCCTCCCGGATCCGGTCGAACACCGCCTGGTCGTAACTGACGAGGTCCATCTTGTTGACACAGATGAGGAGGTGGGGAACCCGCAGCAGCGACGCCAGAAAGGCGTGGCGCCGGGTCTGCTCCACAATGCCCTTGCGGGCGTCAACCAGCACCATGGTGAGGTCGGCCGTCGAGTTTCCGGTCACCATGTTCCGGGTGTACTGCACGTGCCCGGGGGTGTCGGCGATGATGAACTTGCGGGCCGGAGTGGCGAAGTACCGGTAGGCCACGTCGATGGTGATGCCTTGCTCCCGCTCGGCCCGGAGTCCGTCGGTGAGGAGCGCCAGGTCGGTGTAGTCGTCGCCCCGGGCCGTACTCACCCGTTCCACCGCCTCGAGCTGGTCTTCGAAGATGGCCTTCGAGTCGTACAGCAGTCGGCCGATCAGGGTTGATTTGCCGTCATCCACGCTGCCGGCGGTGGCAAAGCGCAACAGTTCCATCTAGAAGTAGCCCTCCCGTTTGCGGTCTTCCATGGCTGCTTCCGACACCCGGTCGTCGGCCCGGGTTGCTCCACGTTCGGTCAGCCGCGAGGCCGCCACCTCGAGAATGATGTCGTCCACGTCGGCCGCCGTGCTCTCCACGGCCCCGGTGCAGGTCATGTCGCCGACCGTGCGGTAACGCACGACCGCCTCGAAGACCTCTTCGCCGTCGCGGGGGTGGACGAACTCGCCCGGCGAAAGCAGCATGCCGTCGCGGCGGAACACTTCCCGACGGTGGGCGTAGTAGATACTCGGCAGCTCGAGGCCTTCCTGTCCGATGTACTGCCAGACGTCCAGTTCGGTCCAGTCCGAGATGGGAAACACGCGGATGTGCTCGCCCACCTGATGGCGACCGTTGTAAAGGGACCACAACTCGGGTCGCTGGTTCTTCGGGTCCCACTGTCCGAACTCGTCCCGGAAGGAGAAGACCCGCTCCTTGGCCCGGGCCTTTTCCTCGTCCCGGCGGGCACCACCGAACACGGCATCGAACTTGTACTCGGCGATGGCGTCGAGCAGGGTGCGGGTCTGCAACCGGTTCCGGGACGGATCCACCCCTGCCTCTTCGAAGGAACGGCCGGCGTCGATGGAATCCTGGACCGAGGCCACGAGCAAGGTGGCTTCGAGTTCCTCCACAATCGAATCCCGGAACTTGAGCACCTCGGGGAAGTTGTGACCCGTGTCGATGTGCATCACAGGGAAGGGGATCTTGCCTGGCCAGAATGCCTTTTGCGCCATCCGGAGCATCACCACCGAGTCCTTGCCACCCGAAAAGAGCAGGACCGGCCGTTCGAACTCGGCCGCCACTTCGCGGATGATGTGCATGGACTGGGCTTCGATGGCCCGAAGATGGCTGAGCTGGTACTGCCCGGCCGTCACTTCACTGGTTTCCGACTCCACGAGAAGAGAACTTAGCGCAGGCAACCCCGGTTTCGATAGAGCCATTGACAAGGGATTTCGCCGTAGACTTGCCCGGTGGGACAAGAGCAGATCGACCCGGTGACGCCGCGTCAGTTTCACCTGAGAAACGGGCTCGAGGCCGACTGTGCCGTTGCTGGACGCCTGCATGCCGAACAGATCCCCACCGGATTCCTGTCACTCCTCGGACCGGGGTTTCTCGACCGCCTGTACCGACGGGTGGTGCGCTGGCCGGGAGGCCTCCTGGTGGTTGCTACCGAGCAACGGAGCGGTCAACCCCAACGTGACGACCCGGTGGTCGGCTTTGTGGCGTGTGCCAGTCCGACTTCGGGGCTCTACCGCGAGTTCCTGCGCCACGACGCTCTGACTGCTGGGTTTTCCGTGATCGGCCCGCTGGCCAGGAACTGGAAGCGGGCCCTCGAGACCCTGCGCCACGGATCCTCCGACTCCACCGGCGTGGGACAAGGATCCGAACTGCTGGCCATCGCCGTCGACCCGTCGTGCCAGGGACACGGCATCGGTCGCCAACTGGTCGAGGCCTTCCTGGCCGAGGTCTGCCGGCGGGGTGACACCGCGGCCTACACCGTGACCTCGACCGACAACGAAGCGTCGATGGCTCTCTACCGGGCCTGCGGGTTCAGCGTCGCCCAGGAGTTCGAACTCCATCCCGGCACCATGTCGGTCGTCATGCAGTGGCGACGGACGGACGGATCCTCGTCCGAGGTCAGCCCGGCATGACCCTTCCCGACCTCTGGGTGATCTCCCTGGCCATCTCCATCGTGGCCACCCCACTGGCCATGGTGGTCGCCCGGCGGACCGGGATCATGGACCATCCCGGCGACCTCAAATCCCAGACCGACGCGGTCCCCTACCTCGGCGGCGCCGCCGTCTTCTGCGGCCTGGTCCTCTCGATGGCCCTGGGCAAGCCGTTGGTCATAGTGCCCGTCGTGGCCGCCCTCGCCCTTGGCACACTGGACGACCGCTTCCAGCTCCCCGCCCTCCTCCGTCTGGTCGGCGAGTTTGTGATCGGGGCCGGCGTGGCCTGGGTGGCTCCGGTGCACGAACATGGCCTGGTGGGCCGGGGGGTGGTGGTACTGGTCACCGTGCTGTTGATCAACGGAGTCAACCTCATGGACGGCCAGGATGGACTGGCGGGTGGCGTCTGCGCCATCGCAGCCGGTGGTTTCGCCGTGGTGGCCGCGTCGGTGCACGTTGACGTCCTCTGGGTCCAGCAGGTCGCCATCGGTCTGGTGGGCGCCCTGTTGGGCTTCCTCGCCTTCAACCGCCCGGCGGCCCAGATCTACCTGGGCGACGGCGGTTCCTATCTGCTCGGCACCGTGCTGGCCGTGATGCTGGCCGGGATGTGGTCACCCCACCATGTGACCGGTGGCGGTCTGGCCGCCGTTGGACTGGTGTTGGTTCCCCTGGCCGAACTCGGCCTGGCCATCCTGCGGCGCCTGCGCGGCCGCAGGTCTCCCTTGGCGGGCGACCGGGGCCACCCCTACGACCGCCTGGTCCAGCGGGGCTGGTCGCCCCGGCAGTCCACCCTCGTCTACCTGGTCACGGCGTTGGTTGTTGCTGTCGCCGTTGACGTCGCCGTCCAGTTCCACCAGGTCTTCGTGATGGCCATCACCGACGGCGTTCTGGTGGTCCTCCTGATCGTCCTGGCCGCCTGGGCCGGCGGTCTCACGCCGGACCCGAAATCCGCCACCGAAGATGACGGGTCGTCCGGGCAGGACCCGTCGGCCGACGATGCAGAGACCCAAAGGACCACATGACCCGGATCTACCTCTCGCCCCCCGAAGTCGGCCCCGACGAACGGGCCATGATGCTGGCCGCCTTCGATTCCAACTGGATCGCACCCCTCGGTCCCGACGTTGACGCCTTCGAATCGGAGTTGGCCCACCGGGTCGGCGTGGCCCACGCCGCCGCCCTCTCGAGCGGCACTGCCGCCTTGCACCTGGCCTTGCTGCAGCTGGGGGTCGGCCCCGGTGACGAGGTGGTCGTGCCGTCGTTCACCTTCGTCGCCACCGCCAATGCCGTGAAGTACCTCGGCGCCGAACCGGTCTTCATCGACTCCCATCCAGACACCTGGACCATCGATCCTGCCCTGGTGGCCGACGAGCTCGCTGAGCGGGCCCGGCGGGGAAACCTGCCCAAGGCGGTGGTCACCGTCGACCTCTACGGCCAGTCGGCTGACTACGACCCGCTGCTCGAGATCTGCGCCCACCACGACATCCCGCTGGTCGCAGATGCCGCCGAAGCCCTCGGGGCCACCTACCGGGGGCGACCCTGCGGCTCGATGGGCCGGGCCGCCATCTTCTCGTTCAACGGGAACAAGATCATCACCACCAGCGGCGGAGGAATGCTCGTTTCCGACGATCCCGAACTGGTGGAGCGGACCCGTTTCCTCGCCACCCAGGCCCGGGAACCGTTCCCCCACTACGAGCACACGACCGTTGGCTACAACTACCGGCTGAGCAACCTGCTGGCCGCCCTGGGTCGGGCCCAGCTCCGTGGACTCGACTCCCACATCGAACGGCGGCGGGCCATCAACCGGCGCTACCGGGACGCCCTCGGAGAACTGTCCGGGGTGGCGTTCATGCCAACTGCCGACTACGGCGAACCCAACTACTGGCTGACGTGCATCACCATCGACCCGGAGCGCTTCGGGGCCAACCGGGAGGCGGTCCGCCAGGCGCTGGAGCGAGAGAACATCGAGGCCCGGCCCACCTGGAAGCCGCTCCACCTGCAGCCGGTCTTTGCCGGCCGGCCCATGCGGGGCGGGGCCGTGACCGAAGCCATCTTCGACCAGGGTCTCTGCCTCCCCTCGGGATCTGCGCTCACCACGGGTGACCAGGACCGGGTAACCGGGATCATCGCCTCCCTGGCCCGCCCGGCCTGACACCGCCGGGAACCCTTCGCCACCGGGGGAGGTACTCCCGGGTCAGGAGCGGGCAGACAGCCCCTGGCCTTTGGGACCGTCCGGCTGTTCCCGCATCGGCTCGATCGGGAACCGGATCCCGAGGCGCCCCCGGGCGCCATCGACGAGTCCGAGGCCCATGGCCTGGAGCCGGACCCACCGTCCTTCCGGCTCTTTCATCAGACACCGGCCGAACAGCTTGACCACGTTGCGGGGATAGCGGCCCACCTTTTTCTTGACGTAGAGGTGCACATAGAGCATGTTGCGCGCCTCGTAGTAGTACTTCCAGACCGGGACGCCGTGGCCGTGGCGGATCGAGTCGTGCCGGACCACGGCATCGCCGACCACCCGGATCGGATAGCCGGCCCGTGGAATGCGCTCCTGGAGGTACTCGGTGTCTTCGGCCCACCAGAAGAGTTCCGCCATCGGGACGCCCACCTGGTCAACGATCCGGCGGGAGACCAGAAACGCGCACCACGAGGGCCAGGCGCCGAACGAGCCGTCGACCTGGTGGGACACCGGGAAGACGAAGGCTGCGTCAAGGTTCTTTCCGGCCACCACCAACAGGCGTTCGAGGCAGGTCGGATCCGGCCGCATGTCGTCGTCAAGCACCCAGGCCAGCCGGTTCCCGAGTCCGAGAAACCGGTCCAGGCCCAGGGCATAGCCACCGGCGGGACCCCCGTTGACCTCCGACCGCTCGAGGTACACCTCGGGGAAGTGCGAACGGAGGTCTTCCAGGCGCACGGCCGGATTGCTGGCGTTGTCCACGACCAGCACGGCCCTCGGTGGACACGTCTGGGCGGCCACCGCATCGAGACACCGGGCCAGGGACTCGGGGGCGTTGTGGGTCAGGATGACGGCCAGAACGTCGGGGGCCTCCTCCACCGGCCGTTCCTACCCTGCTGCCGGCTTGTGGGCCAACACGAACCAGCCGGTTTCGTCCCGGGCGGCATCAACCACCAGGCCGGCCTCTTCGAACCAAGGACGCAGGTCTTCCCAGACGTAGCGGTACTCGACCGGGGCGCTCAGCCGGTCGAAGGTGTCAAGCACCAGGCTGCGCAGTGGCTTGCCCCGGTAGGCGTCCATCGGGAGGTGGGCGAGGCCCGGAAAGTTGTGGTCCTCACCGAACTTGCCGGGAGCCACGAAGGCGCCGTAGAGGCCGGCCGCGATGGGGGCCGAGAGGCGCTTCAACGTCTTGTGGGGCAGCCGGACGGTGACCTTGCGGGTGGCGGTGGCCATCTTCAGGGCCGAGGAGCGGAGCCCGATGTGGTTGGGCCGGCTGTAGAGGTAGATCAGGATCTGACCGCCGGGCGCCAGCAGTTCCACCAGCCGGTCGAAACCCTTGCGGGGATCGTCGAGGTGGTGGAGCACGCCAAGGGACGAGATGAAATCGAAGCTGCCCGGCTCAAACGGGGCGGCCCGGAGATCGGAGCGGATGACCGTGGTGTTCTCGAACCCGGCCAGGTTCCGGGCGGCCGCTTCGGCGGCGACCGAACCGTCGAGGGCCACTTCAGCGCCCAGATGGCGGGACAGAACCCGGGTGTAGCGGCCTTTGCCGCATCCGGCGTCCAGTCCCACCTTGCCGGCGAGACCGGGCAGGTCGAGATCGCGGAAGTAGATCTCGGCAAAGGACTCGTCTTCTTCCCGAATGTCGGCGAAGGCGTTCCACTCGTAGCCGAAACTGGCAAAGGTCGCCTCGGTGGAGCCCGAGGCTGCCGCCTCCTGGGAGAAATCGAGGTAGCCGGCCGTGCGGGCGAACCGATGGTCGTTGCTGCAGGCCACGCCCTCCCAGTCCAGGTCTTTCATCGACTCCCCACAGCGTGGGCAGCGCACCCGGTCCAAGAACTCCTGGGTCACCATCTCGCGTTCAACCTCCGGCCTGCTCATCCTCAATGGCTACGTTGGTGCTGCATCCCCGAGCGCCGCCACGCCTGTCGGAAAAGAACCTGCCGGACGGAAGCACCATCGATGGGTGGACCCGTGACCGGTACATCTCAACTCCCTGAAATCTTTTCACCGCCCGGACGCTGTCTGGACGTTGGTCGTTCCTGCTGCCTCCACCCGAGGGTGTCGGCCCCCCATCCTACCGACGGGCGTGCGGTTTCGATAGACCCGAAACAACAAGACATTCAGTCCAGATCGGCGAAGTTGGGCCACCGGCCGAGGTCGAAATCGGGGACCAGACGGACCAGCGCCTCCACGTCTTCCCGGTAGAGGTCACGAAGCCGCTGGCTGACCGACTCCTCGAGCACGTGACGACCCGGCAGTTTGCGGGTGGGACCCTGCGGCGGGCGCAGCGAAGGGGGGAGGCCGAGAAACCCGTCGGCGCGGGCGAGCACCTGGTCAGGATCGCTCGCCCACTGTTCGAACGGCACCGCCAGAACCGATTCGGGTGGAACCAGCTCGAACAGTGCCGTCAACTGACGGGCGTAGAAGCCGCCGTCCACCGCTTCGGCCAGCCCGCCACCCGGGTGGGCCTGCCAGTCCATACGTTCGGTGTTGATGACCGCCACCAGTCGCTCGACCGGATCCCTCATCATCACCAGCCACCTGGCCTCGGGGGCGCAACGGACGATCAGCGGGGCAATCCACGGGTAGACAAGACCGGTCGGCGACCAGTAGCCCGCCTGCTGTCCCGTGATGCGTGGGAACCACCGCTGGAAGGCGGTTGCATCCGAGGCGGAAAACTCCTCGGTGGCAAAGTCGGAGAACAGGTGGGCCGCTTCGTTGATCTCCCGGGGCGGGGCGACCCGGGGATGATCGGCGATCAAGTTGAACCAGTGGCGGGTGCCATTCACCAACGGTCCCGCCACCACGAAATCCGGAGGACCCAGCGTTTCACCGGGCCGGGCGCCCGGCGCCATGAACTTGTGCCCGAGGTCACCGGGGCGGGTCCAACCGGTGCGGTAGCGGAGATCGCCCCGCACCGAGGCAGGAACCATCCGGTGCACCGATTCCGGCAGATGGCTCATGGTCAGCCCCATGGCCCGACGGGTGGAGTCCTTCAGGCCCATGACGTCAGGTGGCTGGACGGCAGGAATCCGTCCCGGCTGGCTGGTGCATCGGTGCAGTATTTCACACGCCTTGGCGCCGGACAACGATGCCAAGGGCCGCACCGGGGGCAGCCGGGACCCCGCCAACCGGTCCACCGAACGAGTCTCGCCAGGCGGCCGGGATACCGGCCCGGGAGGCGTGTCGCACCACCGGCCCCCGCTCCGCGGCCGGCGGGTGACCACCCGATACCATGCCCATCGCACCCCGGCCACCGCCACTACGAAGGATCCATGACCACTCCCCCACGGCCCATCCTGATCGCCGGACTCCCCCGCTCCGGCACAACGTGGACCATGCGGGCCCTCGGGACCGGAGCGGGAAAGCACCGCATCAACGAGCCCGACAACGAAGACTTCTATCCGGCGTCCCTCCATGGAAAAGGGAAGCTCGGTCGCTACCCGGCCCTGCGGCCTGGTGACACCGCTCCGGCCTATCACCGGCTGTGGGAGTGGATCTTCCTCGGTGCCCATGAAAGCTGGCGGCAGATCCAGGCCCGGCGCATCCTTTCGGTCGGTCGGCACGACCGGATTGTGGACGGCCAGCGCGATCTGGCCATGGTGGCCGCCGAGTGGATGAGTCGGAACCCGGACCTCTCCTGGCGGCGGGAAGACTGGAGGGAGGACCAACAGATCGTGGTCAAGTCGATCCACGCCCAGTTCGCCCTCGAGTGGCTCAGCGCCAACTTCGACTTCACTCCCTTGGTCCTGTTCCGGCATCCGGCCAACGTCATGGCGTCCTGGATCGAGAACCACCTGAAGGATGCCCGCAACGCCACCCTGGAAACCCGGCTGGACATCCAGTCGCAACACGTGAAACGCCTGGGGGTGCCCCCGCCGGGGCCGGATCTCCTCGAGCAGATGGCGTGGCGGATCGGCCTGATGGTCACGGTGCTCGAGGAAGCGCTGGAGCGGAATCCGACGTGGGCGGTGAGAACGCACGAGGAACTGTGCGAGAACCCACTGGAGCGGTTCCAGGACCTCTACACCGAGCTCGGGATGCCGTGGAACGACGAGGCGGAAGCGTTTCTCCTCGAGTCGGACTCACCCGGCGAGGGATTCTCCACCAACCGGGTGGCCACCGAAGTGTCCAACTCCTGGCAACACCGGCTTGATGACGCGCAACTCGAAACCCTCCAGCGGGTCCTGGGCTGGTTTCCCATCAGCCGGTGGTCGGCCACCGACTTCGAGCGCCACTGACCCCGCCGGTTGGCACCTGACGGATCAGACGCCGAGGCCGGGCCGCCAGGTTTCGATCCAGGCCTGGAGGGCGAGGATGTCCCACAACTCGTAGGCCCAATCCCTCCGGCCGGAGAGGTGTTGCTCCCACGCCGCCCGGATCGGAACCGGATCGAGCAGCCCCTGGGCCACCAGGCGATCCGTGGCCAGCATCTCCTCAGCCCACGGGCGCAACGAGCCACGGAGCCAACGTCCGATGGGCACGCCGAAACCCATCTTGGGCCGATCCACGAGGGCCGGCGGCACGTGCCGGTAGAGGACCTGGCGCAGGATCCACTTGGTGACACCGTCACGCAGTTTGACGTCCATGGGCATGCGCCACGCCAGGTCGAAGACCGACCGGTCCAGGAACGGCACCCGGGTCTCCAGCGAGGTGGCCATCGCCGCCCGGTCCACCTTGGTCAGGATGTCATCCGGGAGGTAGCCCACGAGGTCGAGCCAGAGCATCTCCTCGGTGATGCCCGGCAACGCCGGCCACTCTGCGCCGTCAGGCCACGGCGCCCACTCCTCGCCGGCGGTCCGACCCCGCACCATGCCCTCGGCGTCTTCCCAGTGGGTGGTCAACGAGGCATAGGCGTCGGCCGGACCGGAGGCGGCGAGCACCTTGGCCACCTTGGCCACCTTGGTGGACGGATTCCTCACCTGGAACCGGGCCGGAAGCAGTCCTTCCGCTCCCGCCAACCGCTCGACCATCCCCGGAGGAATGGCCCCGAGGAGGGAGCCGGTGGACCGCCGCAGTGGCGCCGGGACGTCGGAGGCCCGACGCCACAGCCGGTCCAGCCAGGCGTGACGGTTGTAGCCGGCAAAGAGTTCGTCCCCGGCGTCGCCCGAGAGGGCCACGGTGACCTGCTGGCGGGCCAGTCGGCTGACCAGGAGCACCGGCACCTGGGAGATGTCGGCAAAGGGCTCGTCCCAGATTCCCGCCAACTCGGGCAGCACCGCTTCGGTGTCGGCCTCGGTCACCATCATGGTGGTGTGATCGGTGCCGAGATGGGCCGCAACGGCCTCGGCGTCCTTCGACTCGTCGAAGGCCGGGTCGGTGTAGCCGATGGTGAAGGTGCGCACCCTTGAACGGCTCTGTTGCTGCATGAGGGCCACAATGACGCTCGAATCGATGCCGCCCGAGAGAAAGGCACCGACCGGCACGTCGGCCACCATCCGGTCGGCCACCGAGGCCGAAAGCACCTTCTCGAGTTCGTCGGTCAACTGCTCTGGCGCCGCGTCCAGTGGTCGGTTCCGGGCTTCTTCGATGGCGCCCCGGGCCGACCAGTAGGAGACGGGCTTGATGGCGCTCCCGCTCCGTTGGTCGGACCGGATCGCCAGCCGGTGGCCGGGTGGCACCTTCATGATGCCCCGGTAGATGGTGTGGGGAGCCGGGATGCAGTTGCGGCGCAGATAGAGCGCAACGGCCTGCCGGTCGATCTCGGGTGCGAATCCGGGCAAGGTGGCCAGGGCTTTCAACTCCGATGCAAAGGCCAGACGACGGCCGACCCAACCCACGTACAGCGGCTTCTCGCCGAACCGGTCCCGGACGAGGTGCAAGGTGCGCTCCCTCCGGTCCATCAGCGCCAGGGCGAACATGCCCTCGGCGACCTCAAGGGCGGCTTCGAGACCCCACCGGGCCACCGCAGCCAGCAGCACCTCGGTGTCCGAAGTTCCCCGGAACGTCACCCCCTCGGAGGCGAGACGGTCCCGGATGACCGGGAAGTTGTAGATCTCCCCGTTGAAGACGACAATCCACCGTTCGTCCTCCGAGAGCATCGGCTGGTGACCGGTCGGGGCCAGGTCGACGATGGACAGACGCCGATGGCCGAGGGCCACCCGTCCTTCCGGATCGACCCAGACCCCCCGGTCGTCCGGTCCCCGTCGGTGCAGGGCATCGGCCATCGCACCCACCAGATGGTCGAGTTCGGCCCCGCTGGTCGAACCGTCGGGGTCCCAGAGTCCGGCGATGCCACACATGGGTCAGCTCCCGCCGTCGGTTCCGGTCGCCGGATACTCGCCGACTTGGCGCGTGTAGCGGGGATTCATCCCCAGGTGTCCCCGCACGCCATCGGCCAGTCCGTGGACGATGGCCGACCGTTCCGCTGCACTGCGGGCCCGTTGGAGATGACGGAGCGAGAACATGCCGTACCAGAGGTACCAGGAAGCCCGCCCGTGGCGCCGGATCAGTTCGACCGAGTTCCGGGCGTGATAGTAGGCCCGCCATGCTTCGACGGCATCGTTGGGCCGCTGGTCGTTCATCGCCTCGTCCCGACCCTCGAGGGTCTGCTGATCCGCCACTGCCCTCGCCGCTTCTCCGTCGACCACCACGGCAAATCCCGCCTCGCGGACCCGGCAGAAGAAGTCAAAGTCTTCCACCCCGAAGAAGAGGACCGGATCGGGCAGCACCCCGGCGTCGTAGACACGGCGGGCAATCAAGGTGGCGCCCCAACACGCCACATCGACCGGGGTGAACTCCTCCGGCGCTCCCGGCGGTGGCACCACGTTCAGGGTGTGGGCGCCCCGACCGACGAAGCGGCGACCGTAGGCCACCACGGCCCCAAGTTTCGTCGCCGGGCCGGCCCCGGGACTTGCGGCCAAGGTGGCCTGGAACCGGTCGGCCCGCTCCCGCAGGGTCACCACCCTTGGCGTCGGCAGGTCAAACAGGCCGACGTCATCTTCGCAGAGGTAGACCCACCGCGTTGTCGGATCGGCAAACGCCGACTTCATGCCGGCGTGGAACCCACCGGCCGGCCCGGTATTGGTGGCCAGGCGCACCATGGTGACGACCGACTCGAGCTCCGGATCATCAAGCCCGCCGTCACCGTTCACGACCACGATGATCTGTCCGGGGGGAAATCCCTCCCGCTCGATCAGGGATCGGGTGACTTGGGTGGCCAAACGGGGCCGACGGAACGTCAGTACCACCGCCGTCACGCCGTCGAGACCGGACGGGTGGACAAGCGACTCCCCGGAGGCGGTCACTGGTGCGAACTCGTCCGAATTTCCGCCTTCCGGGGTGCCAAAACGAACGTCACGTCGGTAGACTACCAGTGGCGTTTCGCCGAACGGCGCTACCTTCGACGTCTCCCCGTAGCCGCCAGGATGACCTTTCGACACCCGGGAACCTGATGCCTGAATCCATGGACATGATCAGCATCGTGATCCCGGTGCGGGACGGCATGCCGTGGATCGAAGAGCAACTCCGGGCGCTCGTCGCCCAGGAATGCCCCATTCCCTGGGAGATCGTGGTGGCCGACAACGGTTCGACCGATGGCACCGTCGAGTTCGTTCAGGAGTGGGCCCGGACCAGGGACAACGTGACCTGCATCACCGCCTCCACCCAACGGGGGGCGTCGGCGGCCCGCAATGCCGGCGTGGCCGCCTCCCGGGGCAACCTTCTGGCTTTTTGCGATGCCGACGACGTCGTTCTCGCCGGTTGGTTGGCCGGACTCGTCGAAGCGTTGGCCACGGCCGACTTGGTCGCCGGCGTGTTTGACTTCTGGACCCTGAACGAGATTCCCGCCGTGCCCATCGTTCCCGCCGCCAGTCGGCAGTTGGGATTCCTTCCGGCCGGTCTCGGGGCCAATCTCGCCGTCCGGCGGGAGGCCTTTCTTTCGGTCGACGGGTTTGACGAGCAGTTCGTTCCGGGTGAAGACATCGATCTCTGCTGGCGCCTCCAACTCAAGGGATTCACCTACGCCTGCGCCTGGAGCTCCGTCGTTGCCAAGCGGGACCGGCCCGAGTTCCGTCTGGTCTTCTCCCAGGCCTACGCCTATGGCCGGTCCGGACCGGCGCTGTATCGGCGCTACCGCGGATCGGGGGCCCGGCGGAATCTGGCCGGCGCCGTCAAATCATGGATCTGGCTCGTGGCGTCGCTCCCGTCACTCGGCCAGAGGCACCGCCGGGTGGAGTGGGCCCGGGCCGCCGGAACGAGAATCGGTCGCCTCGACGGCTCACTCGAGCACGGCGTCTTCTTCCCCTGACAGAGGATCCCCTGGGCGCCGGACGGCCATGGCCACGACGACAAGTGGATCTACTCGATCTCCCAGTTGTTGCCGACGAAGACCGGTGAGAACGGCATGACGCCATCCGGCGGTTCGAGCAGGTTCGGTCCCATGACGTCGAAGTTCATCGCTGGCTGCCAGGGAAGATAGGGGTCCCGGTGACGACGGGGATAGGCGGTGATGGCCGTCCACAACGAGTAGTGGCCGTGCGGAATGGGCAGGTAGTTGAGTTCGCAGCGGACTTCGAACTCGCCGGCCGGCACGTTGCACTCGTGGTCGACAATGAACATCGGGAACGCCGTTCCCTGGGAAATTCCGAGATAGATGCAGGCATGGACGGCCTCGGGAGCCTTCAGCACCATGCGGACTTCAGTCTTGGCTTCCGAGCGGACCTGGCCGCCATCGACGGCCCTGATCTCGGCCTTCAGCACCTCGATCACGCCCTCCTTCAGCGAGACGGGCACGGCGCTCTGTTCCACCGACGAGCGGTAGAGACTGACCACGTCCCGGGTGGGGCCGGCCGCCCGGATCATGGCGTCCGAGAGCCAGATGGTCCGGTCACAGGCCGCTTCCACCGAGGCGAGGTCGTGTGAGACGTAGATGAGGGTGGTCCCCGAGCGAACGATCTCCCCGATGCGCTGGAGACACTTCTGCTGGAAGTTGGCGTCACCCACCGACAACACCTCGTCGACCAGCAGGACGTCGGGCTCCAGGAAGGCGGCGATGGAGAAGCCGAGTCGCATCTGCATGCCCATGGAGAAGAACTTCACCTGCCGCTCGATGGCGTCGGTCAGGCCGGCGAACTCCACGATCTCGTCAAACCGGCGCCGGATGGTCTCCCGACTCATGCCGAGGACCGCTCCGTACAGGAACACGTTCTCCCGTCCGGTGAGGTCGGGATGCAGGCCACTGGTCACGCTCAACAGGGCGCCGATCCGTCCCTGCACCTTGCAGGTCCCGGCGCTCTGGTAGGTCACCTGGCTCAGGATCTTGAGCAGCGTGGTCTTGCCCGACCCGTTGACGCCGATGAGGGCCAGACTCTCTCCAGGCTCGACATCGAAGCTGACGTCTTTGAGGACCCACCGATAGCCGGGGCCACCGCGGGTTGACGCCGACTTCCTCAGACGGCTCATCTGCTCGTAGAACAGCGGCACCGTCTTGTCGGCCCGGAACTTCTTCCAGACCTGATCGGCCCGGATGCTTCCATCAGGCAATGTCGGCAAAGCTGACCTCCAGACGCTTGAAGACCCGGAAGCCCACGACCAGGTAGAGCGCTGCGCCGACCGTGGCGGCAATCAACGGGCCGAACGACGGAGGCTGGCCGTGCAGCACGGTGAGCCGGGCCGAGTTGATGATGGGACCCAACGGATTGAACAGTCCGTAGACGATCTGCAGGTTCACATGGATCGTGTGGTGCAGCAGGTGCAACGGATACCGGTTGGGGATGTAGGAAAACGGCCAGATCACCGGGGTCAGGAAGATGCCGAGGGAGATGATGATGGGCAGCACCTGCTGGAGGTCGCGCATCTGGATGATGATCGAGGAGATGAGCAGGGTGAGGCCGGCGGCAAAGGCCACCTCGACCACAATGAGGTAGGGCACCCAGATCGACTCCCACGAAGGCAGTCTTTGGTAGATGACGAAGAGGATGGCCAACGGGATCCACGAGATCAGGGACGATAGGGCGTTGGTCAGCATCGTCTCGAGGGGAAAGCACTCCCGGGGGAACTGGGTCTTGGCCAACAGGGCCTTGTTCGACAGCAGGGCGGTGCCGCCGTTACCCAGGCACGAGGAGAAGTAGCTCCAGCAGAGAATGCCGACAAAGGCATACAGGGGATACGGGATGCCCCCGCTGGGGTAGGCCTTCACCCGGGAGAACACCACCACGAAGATGAGAAGTGTGGCCACCGGGCTGAGCACGGCCCAGGCCGCCCCGAGGGCAGCCTGCTTGTACTGGGCCCGGAAGTCCCGCTCGGCCAAGGTGTAGATGATCTCCCGGTGGGCCCACAGGTTCTTGGCCGCCTGACGCATGCGCACCCGGTGGTGGTACAGGATGTCTTCGGCCGGTTCTGCAGGAATGGCAGAAAGGTCCGGCGTCACCAGCGTTCCCCGCCCGCCCAGGCTCAGATCGCTCATTCGTATGTTGCCTTCCTTGAGATACGTCGTCCTGGCCCCGTGGCCAAGTGCCGTTCAGGTACTCCAAGTGCCTTTCAGGTAGTAGGTATCGTACCGGCGGCAACCGTTCTTTAGACAGAGTTTCCTGACAGTTCACCCAAGGTTTCCCGGTGAACCGACCACCGGACCCGGAGGGCTACCATCGCACCGTGCACACCGGGCGATCCCATCTCGGAGCAGAGCCGTCCGGCCGGTTGCGGATCCTTCTCGTCATCAAGGGTCTGGCCACCGGAGGCGCCGAACGACTGCTGGTCGACACGGTGGCCGCCGGCGACCGGGACCACTTCGAGTACGAGGTTTCCTACATCCTCGACCAGAGCAACTCGCTGGTGGGCCAACTCACAGAACTCGGGATTCCGGTCCACTCCCTGGGCTGTCACCACAACGCCGACCTCAGGTGGATGGCCCGGCTGCGCACCCTTGTGAGCCGGGGGAACTTCGACGTGGTCCACTTCCACCTGCCCTATCCGGCCGCCCTCGGCCGTCTCGCCCTTGCCACCATCCCCCGGTCCAGACGGCCCGCCATCGCCTACACCGAGCACAGCGTCTGGGACAAGATGGCGGTGCTGGTCAAGGCGGTCAACCGGGCCGGCATCGGACTCGACCAGGCCCTGATCGTCGTCTCGGATCCCTGTTTCGACGCCCTGCCACCGGCGCTCAAACCCCGGGCACAGGTGCTCGTCCACGGGGTCAACCTGGCGGCGACCGACCGGCTCCTCGGCCGCCAGGACGAGATCCGGTCCGAAGTACGCCAGGAACTCAAGGTTCCCGACGACTCCCTTCTGGTCCTGACGGTGGCAAACCTCCGGTCGGAGAAGGGCTACGACCTGCTGGTGGCCGGCGTTCGCCTGGCGCTCGACCAGGAACTCCCGATCCACGTGGTGGCCGTCGGCTGGGGACCCATCGAAGCCGATGTCCGTTCCTGGGTGCACGACGCCGGCCTCGACGACCATCTTGTCCTCCTCGGGCCGCGCGACGACGTCCTGCGTCTTATGGTCGGCTCCGACCTCTTCGTACTGGCCTCACATCAGGAAGGCCTGCCGGTGGTACTCATGGAAGCCACCGGAGCCGGTCTGCCCATTGTGGCGACCCGGGTCGGCGGTGTCCCCCAGGTCCTGACCGACGACGTGGACGGCCTGCTCGTTCCTCCCGGCGATGCGACCGCCCTGGCCGCAGCACTGGCCCGGCTGGCCAACGAACCCGAGACCCGGAATCGCCTGGCTGCAGCAGCCCGGGAACGCAGCCGCATCTTTGACGTCAGCGAGGCAGCCCGAACCATCGAGAGCATCTACGAAATGATCGCCCCGGCCCGGGCGGAACGGGGATCACCATGACCGCCATGGCCGACCTCACCGGACGACGGCTGGTCCATCTGACCACCTCGGACATCTCCCTCGCCCTGTTGCTCGGGCCGCAGCTCCGGGCCTATGGAGAAGCCGGCATGGAGGTCATCGGCGTCTCGGCCCCGGGGCCGTTTGTGGAGCAACTCCGCAGCCAGGGCATCGAGCATGTGCCGCTCACCCATGCCACCCGCTCCGTGTCTCCCCGCGACGATCTGGCCGCGCTGCCCGAACTCCAGCGGTTGTTCCGCCGCATCCGACCCGACATTGTCCACACCCACAATCCCAAACCCGGGCTCTATGGCCGACTGGCCGCCCGGGCCGCCCGGGTGCCCGGCATCGTCAACACCGTGCACGGCCTGTATGCCTCGCCAGAGGATCCGTTCTCGAAGAAGGCCGTCGTCTACGGCCTCGAGCGGATCGCTGCCACGTGCTCCCGGTTCGAGTTGTGCCAGAACCCCGAAGATCTCGAGGTCCTGCGACGGCTCCGCATCCCTGAGTCGCACCTGGTGCTCCTCGGAAACGGGGTCGACCTCAAGCGGTTTGGGCCACGCCGCTCCGAAGACGAGATCCGCCGGGCCCGGACGTTGCTCGGCGTCGACGACGGGCAGATCGTGGTGGGAACGGTGGGCCGCCTCGTCTGGGAAAAGGGGTTCCGGGAGTTGTTCGAAGCGTCCGCCGCCCTGCGAAGCTCGCACCCCCAGGCTGTCTTCGTCGTCATCGGACCCGAAGACACGGCGAAGAGCGACGGGCTCACCGCGGAGGATCTGGCCGCCGCCAGAGAACTTGGCAACATCCGCTTCCTCGGCCATCGCAACGACATCGAGTCGCTCTATCCGGGTTTCGACTTCTACGTCCTGCCCTCGTGGCGGGAAGGTTTCCCCCGCTCCGCCATGGAAGCGGCGGCCTGCGGTCTGCCTGTCATCGCCACCGACATCCGCGGCTGCCGTCAGGTGGTGGACAACGAGGTGAACGGCCTACTCGTGCCGGTCAGGGACCCCGCCGCCTTGGCCGTGGCGATCGGACGCCTGGTCGATCATGGCGACCAACGCCGCCACATGGGTGAAGCATCCGTGGCCAAGGCCCGGGCCGAGTTCGACGACCGCCGGGTGATCGACATCACGCTTGACGCCTACCGCCAACTGGCCCTGCCACCGCGCTGAATCGACGCGGTTCAGTCCCCTGCGGCCTCATTGCTTTCCATCACCTGACGGGCCACTTCGGCCACCCGGGCCGCCGCGAGGGCACTTTCGAAGTTCTCCCGGTAGAGCGATTCGGCGGCATCGACGAGACGGAGGCGCAAGGACCGGTCGGTGAGGACCCGCTGGCAGGCGAGAGCGAACGCTTCGGCGGTGTCGGCGACGAGCAGGTGGACCTCGTCCTCGGCCCCCAGTCCTTCAGCACCGAGGGTCGTCGACACCACCGGCAGCCGATGGGCAAATGCCTCGAGGACCTTCAACCGGGTCCCGCTGCCAAAGTGGAGTGGCACCACGACGGCATCGGCCTGGGCCAACTCGTCGGCGATCTCGCCCACCGGTCCGACGACCACCACCCGGGGTGGATCGGCCAGGGCATTCACGGCCGGCGTCGAGACCCCGACGATACGCAAGGTCGCGTCCGGCACCGTTTGGGCCAGCAACGGAGTGATCTCCGAGACAAACCAGCTGGCGCCATAGGCGTTCGGTGGGTATTTCAGCGTACCGGGGAACACCAGGGTCGGAGGCGCACCCACGTCGGAGCGCCCGACCGGCGGATTGGGCTGCGGATAGGAGTTCACCACCACCTCGACCGGATCCAGACCAGTGGTGCGGGCCCTTCGGGCGTCGAGTTCGCTGCAGACAACACACAGGGTGTTGTCCGCCGAAGCCCGTCGTTGCAGACGCCGCCACCGGGCGATCTCGCCCCGGAGCAGCCACTGCGCCCCCATCGCCCGGGCCCAGCCGATGACCCGTTTGATACCGGTCACGCCCCGCCGGTCGTGGCGCGGCATGCGGGAGAACGCGGCGATCTTGTAGTCCTCCAGATCGTCGAGATCGAGGACGGACGGGCGGGGACAGAGGTCGCCGAGGAACACCCAGGGCCGCACGCCGTAGAACCACACAAGGTCGTACTCCCCACCGGTCGCCAGGAACTCCTCGAAGGCCCGGACCAGTTCGGGATGGTGACGCCTCGGCAGTTGCATCGGCCATGCCCGCCCCAGCCAGAGGCGAAGTCGTTCGCTCCCCTGCGGGGGACGGTCGTCAAAGCCGACGTGGGTGGCCTGGGTGACCGTCGAGGTCGGCGGTGGTGGATCGAACTCGGTGCGCACCGCCGGTACCACCGAGAACAGATCCACACTTCCGAGGCCGGATAGCCCGGTGAGGACAGCCGACAGCCGACGCCGGGATCCGGAGTTGAGCGGCCAGGGATATTCGCCCGCCACCACCAGCATCCGGGGCCGGACCGACGGGATCGGGATGTCACCATCCCCGGATTCGGGTTCGTGGTCGATGACCCCGATGGTATCGGAGGACCGTTGGGCGCCACCGATTTTGGCTGGCGTTCATGGTCAAACCGGAAGGCTGACTGGTAGCGTGGCCGACAATGGCGGTTGGAGTTCACCCCCGGGATGCTGGCGGCAACCCGACCCAGATCGACCCGGACCCGTGAGGCTGCGCCTGCCATGACCCCACCCCTTGTTCTTCACGTCATCCCGACCCGGATCGCCCGGGGTGGCCAACGGGAGGCCCGGGCCATTGCCGACCAGCTCGACGAGCCCGGAGTCCGGGACCACCGGGTCCTCAACCTGTTCGCCGGGGTGCCTGAGGTACGGGCCGACTTTTCGCTCGACTTCCCGGGTGGCGACGTTCCCGCCGCCGGCTTTGATCCCCGGCTGGTCCTGGCCCTCCGGTCGGCCCTCCGGCGGTTCGATCCGGCTCTGGTAGTGGCCCACGGTGGCGATCCCCTCAAGTACCTCGTGCCGGCCCTCATCGGGCGTCGCCGACCTCTTGCCTACTACGCCATCGGGACCTTCCCGGCCGGTCGCAGCAGTCGGAGCGTGGCGCTCTGGCGCCAGCTACTTCGTCGGGTCGACGTGGTGGCCGCCGAAGGCGACGAGGTCCGGGCCGAGTACATCGAACGGTTCGGCGTGCCCCCCGAGCACATCACGATGACCCCCAACGGGCGGGATCCGGCCGTCTTCCATCCCCGACCCCAGGGGCTCACCACCGGACAACCCGCTCCCATGGTCACGTTTGTCGGAGCGCTCACCACCGGCAAACGGCCCGACCGCTTCATCGAGGTGGTCGCCGCCGCCCGGGCGAGGGGCCTCGAGTTCCGGGCCCGGTTGATCGGTGACGGTGAGTTGATGGACCAGATCAGGGAGCCGGCCCGGCAAGCCGATGTCGAACTTCTCGGCTCCCGGTCCGATGTGGCCGAACTGTTGCGGTCCTCGGACATCATGGTCTTTCCGAGTTTGCCCCAGGGTGAAGGCATGCCCGGCGTGCTGATCGAGGGCGGACTCACCGGTCTGCCGATTGTCGCCACCGACGTCCCGGGTGTCCGAACCGTCATCCTCCCCGGCGAAACCGGATTCATACGGGCCACCGAAGACGTGGACGGCATGGTGGATGATGTCGTCCGCCTGATCAACGATGCCGACCTGCGGACGGCCATGGGTGAAGCCGCCCTCGAACGTTGCCTGACCCACTTCAGCGAAGGGGCGGTCGGCCGGACCTGGCTTCGCCTTCTGACGCCGTTGCTGCCACCGGGCAGCGTATCGGCCCGCTAGGCAGGACCGGTAGCTACTCCAACGGACAGCATCCGGCTGTCGGGTTCGGACGGTCCTTCGCTCCCGGCGCCCGCTGGCGTCAGGAGTCGGTTGACGGAGGAGAGGAGCCGCTGCTCCGCAGGACTTCATCCCAACCCTTGGCGTCGCTTCGCCGTGGCGGCGGAGTCGTAAGGTCAACGAACCGGCCGGAGGCCGGGGTCTTCTCGGCCGACTGTGCGGTGGCTGACACCAGAGGGGACGCCACGCGGGGCGAGCTCGGGAGGCCCTGCTGCCAGGGCAGCAGTCCCGCCGCCATCTGCTCCCGGAACGCCTTGCGCTGCTTGCGCTTGTACTCCCAGTCGAACCGGGGCTGCTGACCGGGCGGGGTCCGCTGGATGTTCAGGAGGCACAGCAGGAACGGGAAGAGCATGGTCCGCTCCCGGGCGATCAGGCCCAGGTTGCCGAGGGATGCAAAGGCGTAGGCGAACCCGATCGTGTAGACGAGCGAGAGCATGACAAAGGGGTTGGCGAAGGCGGCCCGGAACACGATGCGCAGACTGTGGCGGCAGTAGTAGAAGAGGAACAGGATGTAGCTGTTCTCGAGAGCCGCCACGTACTCACCGCTTCCGTGGGCGTTGAAGGGGAGCGGATCGAACAGGACTGCGTAGAAGTCCCGCCACAGGTACAACGGATTTCCCGAGTACGTCAGACCACTGGATCCAAAGCCGGCGCCGGTTCCGTTGTTGTTTGCGTTGGTCTTGTTCAACGAGAAGCCACCATGCGAGAAGAGGTAGTGCACGGTGAGATAGACCGACAGGGCCAACAGCGCCGCCATGAACAACAGGCCTCCGACCCGCTTCAGTCCGGCCCGCGCCTCGCGACTCGCCGGCCGGATCATCAGACCGGCGGCAAAGGCTCCCATCAAGACCACAATCTCGTTGGGACGGATCAGGATGCCGATCGCCATGCCCAGTGTCAGCAGGGTGAATCCGCCCGGCCGGCGACGCAGCACCTTGGCGGCACCGAAGGTCATTACTCCGAGAGAAAGCGACATGATCGCCTCCTTGCCGATGTCCGCCGACCAGAAGATCATCGACGGCATGAAGAACAGCATCCAGGCGTAGCGGCGATGGGCGGCAAAGGCCCCTGGAAAGGCCACCACGAACGCCCGGTAGAAGAAGACCGACCCGACCCACGCCAGGGCGGAAAAGACCAGGAAGGCGGCGAGCGGGTTGCTGCCCACCAGGGCCATGACCAGTCCGGCGGCAATGCTCACCGAGCCGTCGTTGACGATGCCCCGCACGTTGGCCCCGGCCAACGTGAAGTTGAGGGACCGGAAGTTCGGGGCCAGGATGCTCCCCTGGGTGTTGTACCGGGTCCAGTCGGCGATGTGGTGGTAGAAGTGATCGACCACGAAGATCTGGGCCGGGGCACAAACCAGGTGAAAGGCAAAACTCCACACGAGGATCTTCACCAGCCACGGCGAGTTCTCCAGCACGGCAATGCGCTGCATCAGCGGCCATGCCAGCCCGAACAGGGCAGCGGCCACGATGGCCGCAGTGAACGGGTTGGAACTCAGACCGGTGGCAATCAGCACCGGGTCACTCCCGCATCTCCGTCCAGGCCGTCAGGCCAGGCCCGCGAGTCCATGGCCGCTTCAGGACCCGGCGAGTTGCAGGGCGTCATCGCCTTGGTCGGCGCCATCGGCATCATCAAGGATCTCCTCGCCCGACACATCGTCGCGCACCGGCATCAGTTCACGCTGCTCCTTGCGACTGAGTGGCGCCTTGGTGAAGGCCACACCCAGGACCGGAGCGCCGAGTCGACGCAACTTGTCCCCGGAGATCTCGGCACCCTTGGCCGTGGTGAACATGTACTCGCTCACGATCACCACGACATCGACGGCGTGGACCAGAGCTTCGGCATGGTGGAACTCCATCATCGAAGGGGCTTCCACGATCACCACGTCGGCCACGTCACGAGCCGCCCGGAACACCGTCTCGGCCCGGGTCACCAACTGCCCGGAGTTGGCCACGAAGGGACGGAGTGACAACGTGGCGACAAACGGGATGCTGGTCTCGCGGATTTCGGCCAGCAGTTCCTCGTCGGTGACCTCTTGCTCTTCGACCACCGGTGCGCCCGAAGCCATGGGCTCGAGATCGCCGGCATTCACAACCAACGCCCGCTCGCCCGCTTCGGCATAGGCGGCAGCCAGGTTGGCCACCAGCACCGAGCGGCTCTCCTCGTCACCCGGGGACACCACGAGGACAACCCGGCGATGGGCCAGGTCGGGAGCTTCGTAAACCGAACCACCCGGGCCCATCGACATCTCCATACCCAGCGCTTCGGCGCTGCCGGGCCGCACCCCCGTTGCCGGGGCCAGCGCCTCGAACATGATCGACATCCGGAGCTTCCGGTAGGACTCGGCAATGATTGACTCCGGGCGGTCGACCACCGCCAGCACCACCGACGGGCGCTCCCCGACCCGGTGGGGGAACTCGGCGACCTCGGCGATGACCGGGGCACGGAAGTTGTACTCGGCCCGGCCAGGCTTGCGGATTCTCTTGTCGGTCAACTCCCGGGCCAGGATCAGCAGGATGCCGAGCAGCACTCCAAGCACCAGGCCGATGATCAGACGGTTCTTCCGGCTGACCAATACGCTGGCCTTGGGGCCGGCCACGTGGACCGTCGAGTACGCCGACGCCGGAGTGAGGACCTCGAACCCGGTGGTTGGCGTGCCGCCGGTCTTGGTGGTGCTGGCGTGCTGATCCACCACAACCTGCAGCTTCTCCTGCACTGCCTGCGCATAGGCGTTGGCCAGATTGGCGGCCTTGGCCTTCGTCGACTCGAGCGCCGTGAGGTAGACGATTGAGGATGTTGAGGTTTTCTTGCCGCTCGTCGTCTTGGTCGTGTTGGCCTGACCCTTGGCCGGCTGGGACGTCGAAGGAATCAGGCCGGCATAGAGCGGACCGAACTCGCCCTCAGCGCGGGACGTCAGAATGGCACTGATCCGAACCTGGAAACTGTTGGCATAGAACAGGATCTGGTTGGAGTTGATCGTGTTGCCGATCAGTCCGTTGGACGACGGCGAACCGACTTCGGCCCAGGACTCCCAGTGGTAGATCTGGGTGGCGGTCTGGGCCGGCGGAGCCACCGGGATGAGGACGAGGATGATCGCCATCAGCGCACTGCACGCCACGATCAGCCGCCAACTGCGCCGCATGGCCGCAAAAAAACTAATCGGTTCAATCATGCCCTTACCCTTTTCATTACTCGTTCAAACTGCGAAGCGATGGCCCATTCTACCGAGGCCCTGCCAGATTCGATAGGCACTCTTCGTGAGATTCCCACTCGGAACACCTTCTCTCTCTTCTCCATGGGACATCGAAACTTGCCTGGACGGGTTGCAGGTCCCCAGGAAGAGTCGACGTCTCCTTACCGTTTTCGGCCACCGACCGGACCATCTGAAGGAAAAGTTGCCAGGCCCAGGACACACTTTCGACGGGGACATTCGAACCGGGCGCAGCCGGGTACTTCATGGATGGGCACGGCCCCGACCTTCGGACCTCAACCAGACCCCAGCCGCGCCCGGGAATCTCGTGCCCCCTTGCCAGAACGGCGGTCGGGACGGCAGTATTGGAGAAGTATTCCAAAAGTAGGGGTTGAATCGAAACGATCAACCCGACGATAATGAGGGCCACGCACAGTGGCGTAGGGGTAGCGCAGGGACGAGCCCCGGTCCACCGTGAACTTCAACGAGGAGGCAACATTCGGGGGCAAGTCTCGTCAGATCTGCGGATCGGGCCGGTTCCAGCAACCCATGGACTCCGACCTCGATGCCCGGCCTCTCCAGTTGGTCCGGGATCCACCTTCCAGTTATGGGACACCGTCACCACGGGAGTTCCGCTTCAGGTCGGGACGACAGATGACGAAGTACTTCCCCAATGGAAGCGGAACGGCATCAGAAGTTTGGAGAGACCGGGTTTCTCAGGCCCGGGATCGTCCTGTGGGTGACTCCAGACGACAGGCAACAGTCCGAGGGCGATTTGACGAGGGTCGGGGCGGACCGACTTCACCAGGCGAACAAACGATGCAGGGGCATGGCAAGTGGGTTCTGACCAAACTGACAACATTGGAGTGACCCGTCCCGGGCCCAAATCCCCGCCTGCGCTGTCGGCGGATTCCATGGGTACCACCTTGAGTGGGGTGGCCTCGGCGGCCAGCCGGATCCGTTCAGCCCTGCTCTTTGTCGTCCTCGACGTGTTGTGCATCCTGGGTGGATATGGCATGTCGGAAGTCATCTACTTCCGCAACCGGCCTCCCGCTGACTACTGGATCCACTTCGCCGAGTTTCTCATGATGGCCATTCTTGTCACCGTGGCCAGCAACCGTCTGTTCGGTCTCTACGGCCGAATCTGGCGGCACGCCGGGTCCGACGAAGCCCGCCAACTCGTCGTGTCGGCTGCCTCCTCGGTCACACTCCTCCTGGTGTTCTGGACGGCGATGCACTCGCTGGGTGTTTCCACTGCGCCTCCGGCCGTCATCGTGATCGGCTGCATGTTCGCCACCATCGGCATGGGTGTCATCCGGTTCCACTCGCGGCTCTTCGCCTGGCAACGCGGCACCAAGCGGATGGGGTTGCGCGTGGCCGTCATCGGAAGCCGGGATGCCGGCGCCGCCGCCGTGCGGGAGATGCTGCGCAGCCCCGGGGCCGGCCTCGTACCCGTCGCCGTCTTCGATGACGATCCCCGGTCCCACGGCCTGTCCCTCATGGGTGTGCCGGTGGTCGGCAGCATCGAAGACATCGCCCAGGCCACCTCCCGCTACACCATCCAACAGGTACTCCTGACCATTCCCTCGGCGCCCCCGGAACTCGTGGAGCGATCCCTGCGGGCCTCCGAGGCCGCCGGCGTCACCATGAAGATGCTGCCCGGAGTGAAGGACATGATCAACGAGCCGGCCCATGTGTCGGCCCTGCGTCGGGCCCGGGAACCCCAGATCGAAGACCTCCTCGGGCGAACGCCCGTGCCCACCGACCTTGATGCCGTGCGCCGCTCCCTGGCCGGCCACCGGGTTCTGGTCACCGGCGCGGGTGGCTCGATCGGCTCCGAGTTGTGCCGTCAGATCTCCACCATGGACCCCGAACTCCTGGTGCTCCTCGATCACGACGAGACCCATCTGCACGACACCGCCGCCACCATTGCCGGTCCGAGCCAGCAGGCCCTGGTGGACATCACGGACCGGGGATCGCTGTTCGAGATCTTCGAGCGCTACCGGCCCGAAGTGGTGTTTCATGCGGCCGCCCACAAACACGTCCCGGTTCTGGAGCACTTCCCGCTTGAGGCCGTCAAGACCAACGTGTTCGGAACCATGAACGTGGTGGAAGCCTCGGCCCTGATCGGGGTCCGGAGATTTGTCCAGATCTCGACCGACAAGGCCGTACGCCCGTCGAGCGTCATGGGTGCTTCCAAGCGTCTGGCCGAACAGGTCGTGTTGTCCCGCACACCCGACAAAGGGGCCTTCAGCACCGTTCGGTTCGGCAACGTGCTTGGCTCCCGGGGCAGTGTGATCCCGACCTTCACCCGCCAGATCGCCCAGGGTGGCCCGGTCACGGTGACCGACCCCCGCATGACCCGCTTCTTCATGAGCGTCGAGGAGGCCGTGCAGCTGGTGCTGCAGGCCTCGGTGCTGTCCTCCGGCGGCGAGATCTTCATGCTGGAGATGGGCGTGCCGGTGCGTATCGTCGATCTGGCCGAACGCATGATCCGGCTCTCTGGCTACCAGGTCGGCATCGACATCGCCATCGAGTTCACCGGCATCCGGCCCGGCGAGAAACTGGCCGAGGTCCTCTCCACCCCGGACGAACAGGTACTCACGACCTCCCACCCCTACATCAACCAGCTCGTGCCCATCCAGTCCCCGAAGGCTGTGTTCGAGAACGACCTGAACGAACTGAAACGGGCCAGCGAGGCCCGGGACCAGGAAACGGCCCGGGGGCTGCTCTTCACCGCTGGCGTGGTGGCCGAGAGCCGGCCCGTCCCCGATGCCGATGCCCGGGCCTTTGACTGGCCGGCCCTGGACGAGGCAGAGGCCGATCTCGAGCTTGAGGCCTTGCTGGCCCACCGCTACGACCCGCCCGGGACCGGCTTCGGCCAGGTTTCGGCCTGAGAGTGGAGAACGTGACCGCCATGCAATCCCATTCCCCGCCCCGCAAACTGGTGGTGGTTGGCCAGGGCTATGTCGGCCTTCCGCTCGCCCTCCGGGCGGTGGAAGTTGGCTACGACGTGGTCGGCTTCGATCTCGCCACCGACCGGATCAAGCAGTTGGCCGACGGTGACTCCTACATCGAGGACATCACCGACGAACGGCTTTCGGCCGCACTGGCTACCGGCCGCTACCTCCCGACCGACGAATCCGGGGCCATGGCCGGCTTCGACATCGCCGTGATCGACGTGCCGACTCCGCTGGAGGAGGGCGTCCCCAACCTCGCCTACGTCGAATCGGCCGCCGCCACCCTCGGTTGCCACCTGCGGCCCGGCGCCACCGTGGTGCTCGAGTCGACCAGTTACCCCGGGACCACCGAAGAACTGATGATTCCGATCCTCGAGGAGATCTCCGGACTCCAGGCCGGTCGGGACTTCCACGTCGGCTACTCCCCCGAGCGGATCGACCCGGGGAATGCGACCTACACCCTGGAGAACACCCCCAAGGTGGTCTCCGGAATCGACCAGGCCTCCCTGGCGGCGGTTGACGGGTTCTACTCGGACATCGTCGAGACAACGGTGGCGGTCTCGGGTACCCGGGAAGCCGAACTGACCAAGTTGCTCGAAAACACCTTCCGCCACGTGAACATCGCCCTGGTGAATGAACTCGCCATGTTCGCCGCCGATCTCGACATCGACGTGTGGGAAGCCATCGATGCGGCCTCCACCAAGCCGTTCGGCTACCTGCGCTTCACCCCCGGGCCCGGCGTGGGCGGGCACTGCCTGCCGATCGATCCGAGCTATCTGTCGTGGAAGGTGCGGCGCAGTCTCGGCCAGCCGTTCCGCTTCGTCGAACTGGCCAACGACGTGAACGAGCACATGCCCGACTACGTGGTCCGTCGACTCATGCTCTCCTTCAACCGCATGGGCCGGGCCATCAACGGCTCCCGGGTACTGCTCCTCGGACTCGCCTACAAGCGCAACACCGGCGACGCCCGGGAAGCGCCGGGCACCGTCATTGCCCGGTCCCTGGCTGCCCTCGGGGCCGACCTCCGGATTGCCGATCCCCACCTGAACGGTGACGGCGTCTCCTTCCCGCTGGTGGAAGCCAACGCCGAAGAACTGCAGGCGGCCGACGCGGTCATCCTCATCACCGACCACGACGCCTTTGACTACGACCTGATCGCCCAAGCCGCCAGCTTTGTTCTCGACACCCGGAACCGGCTGTCGGGCCCGAACGTCGAGAAGCTCTGAGCCGTGCGCGTCGTCGTAACCGGGGGCGCCGGATTCATCGGCGCCAACCTGTGCCGGGAACTCCTCCGTCGTCCGGAGATTGACGGGGTCACCGTCCTTGACGACCTGTCGACCGGGTTCCGCAGCAACCTCGACGGACTCGACGGCGTCGAGTTGATCGAGGACACCATCCTCGATCCGTCCGCCCTGGACTCTGCCCTCGGTCACGGTGGAGGGGCCCAGGCCGTGGTGCACCTCGCCGCCCGGGCGTCGGTCCCCCGCTCGCTGGCCGACCCCATGGCTTCGCATGAAGCGAATGCCACCGGAACCCTCAACGTGCTGGAAGCCGCCCGGCGGCACGGGAACCCCCAGGTCATTGTGGCATCGTCCTCCTCGGTCTACGGAGCCAACCCCGAACTGCCCAAGCGGGAGGACATGGCGCCGATGCCGGTCAGCCCCTATGCCGTGAGCAAACTGGCCACCGAGTCCTACGCCATCGCCTATGGCCATTCGTTCTCCCTGCCCACGTTGGCCTTCCGGTTCTTCAACGTGTTCGGGCCGCTTCAGGCCGCCGACCACGCCTATGCCGCCGTCATCCCGGTGTTCACCGCCGCCGCCCTGCGGGGCCAGCCCTTGCCGGTCCACGGTGACGGCCGGCAGACCCGCGACTTCACCTACGTGGGCACGGTCACCCAGGTCCTCACCGAAGCGGTCCTCCGGGGCGTCACCAGCGACCGGCCCGTGAATCTGGCCTTCGGGACCCGGGTGTCGCTGCTCCAGCTCATCGAACTCATGGAGTCGATCATCGGAACGACGCTTCACCGGGAACACGCACCCACCCGGGCCGGCGACGTCCGGGACTCCCAGGCCGACCAGTCACGGCTGCGGGCCCTCTTCCCTGACGTCGTGCCGGTGCCTCTCGAAGAAGGTCTCCAGGCCACCATCAAGTGGTTCCAGGACGCCTCGACCGCCGCCGTGGGCTGACGTGATGACCGGAGCCACCCGCCAACGATTCGCCCGTCGGGAAAACAACGGGTTGCTTCTGGCCGGGGTCGGGTTCCTGGCGCTCTTCGTGGTCGTCACCATGGTCATCGTGGCCCACCCCGGACCCAACGGCCTGGACCGGTGGGGCTTCGACACCCTCGGCTACTCGCCGAAGAGTCCGACGTGGACCCACATCACCACCTTTGGCTCGCTCATCTTCCTGGTGGCCGGATCCCTGGCGGTCGGCGTCGTGGCCGGACTCAGCCAGGACTGGTGGCGGGCGGCGGCGTGCGCCGGAGGTCCCTACGTGGCCGTGGCGCTGGCCCAGTGGGTCATCAAGCCGGAGATCGGTCGCTACTACGAGCAGGTGCTGACCTACCCCTCGGGCAGTGTCACGGTGGTGGCTGCCCTGGCCGCCGCCGCGGTCGTGGCGGTGCCCGGCGTGCTGCGGTGGCCCGTCGGGTTCTTCGGTCTGGTCGCCATCGCCCTGGAGTCGTTGGCCGTCGTCGCGCTCCGGTGGCACTACCCGAGCGACGCTCTTGGCGGAGCCTTGCTCGGCATCGGCACCGTGCTCGTGGTGGTCGGCGTTCTCGGTCTCCTCCGCTTCACGCTCATCCAGAAGGACCAGGTCGACCGGCCCGACGTTTCCCGCCCGGTTGTCACCACCTCCCTGCTGAACGACGACAGCTTCCACGGAGCCCGACGATGACAACGGCCCCGGTGAAGACGAAACTTCCGGCCAAAACGAAGCCTCCGACGAAGACGCCCGTTCCCGGCGACACCGGGTCGGCCACCACTCTGGTCGGTCGTGGGATCAAGGCCAGGGAGGCCGGGAGCCTCGACGACCGGCCCACTCCCGAAGTGGCCGACGAGCGGACCATCGCCTGCGTGGAGATTCTGGTGACCACCGAGGACCGCTCAACCGCCTCTTCGGCGACATGCCTTCCCGGTCCGTCGACCCTCGCCCTGCAGGAACGCCTGATCCATCTGGTGCGGCCGGGCGATGCCGTCTGCCCCGCGTCCATCAACCGGGCCCTCGTCTCCTTCGGGGGGACCGGAAGCAGCCTGTTGCCCCAGGTCCTCGGTGAACGACTGGCCCGCTCCCTCGACTCGGCCACCCCCCTGTTGGCCGGCCACGACACCCTGGTGGCGATCGGCATCTCGTCCCACGACCACCCGAGCCACGGTTCCGAACAGGCCCGGCTGGCGATGGTGGCGGCCCGCACCAGCCGCCGTCAACTGGGTGAGGTCTGGACGACCGGATCGCCGTCTCCCACCGCCATCGTCACCGTCGACCGGCCCCTCGCCGGTCGCCCACCGGCCACAGAGGGACCAGGCACTCCGGTCAGGCTGCACCGCCGGAGCGTCCACCGCTACGTCGAAGGCCAGCGCCGGGGCCGCCCGACGCCGCTGAACACCGGCCCCCAGGTGGACCGACCCAAAGGAAGGCGGCGACCCAAGGCGACGACGAATCCGGTGCGGTCGGGTCCACCGGCCGTTCTGGTGATCGACCTCGCCACGCCCGGTGACCGGGAACCCGGCCTCGCCGCCGGTGCGTTGGGTGCCATGGTGGCCCAGGCCGGCTGCCAGGCTGCCGTGACCCACTTCTCTCCCGACGACGTATTGGCCCTCGCCATCGACGGGCGGGGACTGACCCTCGTCGTTTTGGTCCTCGAAGGCGGCTCGATCGGCCAGTCGTCCCTCTGGTCGTCCAGCGCATGGGGCGTGGCCAGCCAGTTGTCGGCCACCTACCGGGCCGCCGGTGTGACGGTGGTGGCGGTGAGTGCCGGGGCCGGGGCCGGGGCGTTGGCAGCCTGCACCGCCAAGGGAGCCATTCCGGTCTTTCGCATGGACCAACTCGAGGATCTTCTGGCCCTGGTGGCCCGGGGCGGGTCGGTCGATCCCGACCAGCATCTCCCCATCGACGCCCCGCTGTTCCAGGCCCTCGTGGCCCTGACCGTCAGTGAACGTCGGGTGCTCTTCTACATGACCGAGGGCTGGAGCGCCCAGGAGGTCGCTGACGAGCTGGTGGTTTCCCTCACCACGGTCCGCTCCCACATCCGTTCGGTGCTGCGCAAACTCGGGGTGAAGTCCCAGCTGGCGGCGGTGGCCATCGCCAACAGCCGCTATCTCCATGAAGCCGGTCCCCGAAGCGAGGACCCGGGCGCCTAGTTCGTTCCGGGGGCCACGCCGGCGGCCGCCAGCGCCTCGAGCAGCCGGTACTCCGGTTCGAGCCGGTGGCGGAGCTCGTCCCGTTGGGCATCGGTCAACGTGGAGCGTCGGGACGTCGTTCGGGCCCGGTAGGGCTGGAGGGGAAGATCGAGCCGGCCGGCCAGGGTGGCGAGACCGGCGGCAAAATCCTCGGTGAACATCACGTGCGAACACTCCCCGATCCGGTCGACGGCTTCGGAGATGTCGAACCGGGTCGAAAACGTCCAGAGTTGGGTGAGGAGATCCCGGTCCGACACCCGGCCCAGAAAGGCGTCGAAACCGCCGGCAGCAAGGACGCGCTCTTTCATCGCCACCCGGCCTGGAGCGTCTTCGGCGTCCCCGGCCACGAGATAGTCGTAGTAGGAGTGGACCCGGGCCAGGGGATCCCGGAGCACGGTCACGGTGAAGGTGCCCGGAGGGAGCGGCTGCTCCTCGGCCGGCCGGTGGGCCCGGCCGTAGAAGTAGGCCCCCTCGGCGAGGACCCGCCGCAAGGTCGACGCATAGGCGTAGGGACCGCTCACCGTCCGCTTCAGGCGGTCGAGGTTGAGCCGACGCTGGACCACCTCGGGGTCCTCGCCCCCGAGGGCCATGAAACTCGACCACAGGCTGGTGCCGGCGGTCTTGCGCACGTGGTGGCAGTAGACCCGCCGGCTTCCGTCCGGCAACCGGTACGTTGAGGCGAGGTTGCGGTAGGAGTCGTCCCGCCTCAGCAGCCAGACCTCGTGTGCCTCGGCGGCCATCTGGGAGGCCCGGATGGCCAACCGTTTCTTCAGCGGGCGCGGCCGGGGCGTCCAGGTCTCGAGGGGCGAGGGATCGGGCGCTTCCATGCGGCTCGATGGTACCCGCCACATCCCTCCGGTCGGTGCCCGGAGAAGCCGGAGATCACGATGTCCCACGGCAGGATTCACCGTCCCGCCGTTGACATTCTCTCCCCCGTCCCCATAATTTTGACGTGTGGACCACCGGGCCGTTGAGCAACTTCGGGCCCTGACCAAACCGGTCAAGCTCGTCATCTGGGATCTGGATGACACGTTCTGGTCCGGCACCCTCTCCGAAGGACCGGTCACCGAGGTCGACGGGCACGCCGAAGTCGTCCGGACCCTCAACCGCCGGGGCATCATCAACGCCATCTGCTCCAAGAACGACCATGACGCGGTCATCGCCCAACTCGGGGCCTTCGGGCTCCTCGAGGAGTTCGTCTTCATCCGGGCCGACTGGACGGCCAAGGGTCAGCGGGTGGCCCGGATCATCTCGGACGCCCAGCTGCGGGCGGAGAACGTCCTGTTCCTCGACGACCACCCCCAGAACCGCCAGGAGGCGGCGTTCATCTCACCCGGTTTGCAGACCGCCGGCCCCGAGCTGGTCGCCACCCTGCTCGACCAGCCCGAAGTGGCCGGCAAGGACGACCCGGGCCTCACCCGGCTGGCCCAGTACCGGATCCTGGAGCGGAAACTCGAGGACCAGGATCGCTCCGACGGGGACAACGAGGAGTTCCTCCGGTCGTGTGACATCCGCGTCCGGGTGGTCACCGACCCACTTCCCGAGGCCGAACGCCTTCACGAACTGCTGCTGCGGACCAACCAGCTGAACTTCACCAAACGCCGGCCCACCATGGAGGAGTTCACCGAACTGCTCCAGGATCCTTCCGTCGAGTCCGGCTATGTCGAAGTGGCCGACCGCTACGGCGACTACGGCATCTGCGGCTTCTTCTCGCTCCGCCCCGAAGAGGGCCATCTGGTCGACTTCCTGTTCTCCTGTCGGATCCTCAACATGGGGGTCGAACAGTGGCTCTTCGACCGCCTCGGCCAACCCGAACTGGACGTCGTGGGCGAGGTTGTCTCGTCGGTGCCCGGCGACCGGTCTCTCGACTGGATCACCGAGGTCACCACCGCGTCGAGCCCACACCCCGCTCCGGCGTCGTCGCCCGGGCCGTCCGGTGCGACCCGACGGATCCTCATGGTCGGCGGGTGCGACCTCAACACCACCGCCGACTTCCTCGGCGGGACCATCGACACCGACTTCTCGCACCCGGGCGAGACCGGGGCCTTCATCTTCACCGGCCACACCGAGACGATCCGCCAGTCGGCAGCCGGACTGACCGACGCCCAGATGGCCCTCGTCGACCGGATTCCGTTCCTGGACCGGGACGTCTTCCGGTCGAAGGTCATCACCACGAGCTATGACGTCCTCGTCCTCAGCGTGCTGACCGACTACACCCAGGGCCTCTACCGACACCGGGAGACCGGACTCATGGTCCCCTGGCTCCAGTTCCACGTCGACGTCACCGATCCGGCCGAACGACCCCGGCTGGTCAAGCGCCACAGCCGGGAAGCCATGGACGAAGGCTTCTTCGAATGGTTCGCCGACGAGTTCGAGTTCCTCGGCGGGCTCGGCCTCGACCGGTTCAAGGAGAACCTGGCGTGGCTGGTCGACGAGGTCCCCGGGGATGCCTCGATCATCTTCCTCAACGGGGCCGAGGTGGCCCTCGACAATCCGAAGGAGCCGAACCGTCACCTCCACCACGCACGAATGAACGGCGCCCTCGAGGAGATGGTGGCCGAAGCCGACAACGCCACCATCTGTGACATCCGCCAGCTCGTCACGTCCCCCGACGACCTGACCGACCACCTCCGCCACTACCGCCGGCAGATCTATCTCGGCATCGCCGAGCAGATCCGGGCGACCGGCATCGCCCCGGTCGTCGTCCGGCCCGAAACCGCGTGGCAGAAGGCCTACAAGGCCTCCTACCGCTTCGCCGGCCGTCGCAAGCTCGACTGGGAACGGTGGCAGAAGCGGCGACGCCAGGCCGCCGGGCGCTGACCGGAGGGGCGGGATCCCGCCGGGACGTCACGACGGTACGTCCGATGAACCGGGGTCAGCACGTGCGCACCAGGACGAGGGCCTTGGCCAGGGCGCCCCACTCGTAGAGGACGTCGAAAGCCAACTCGCTCTTCGGGTCGGCCACCGGCACCATCACCAGCCGGGCGGACGTGCACCGCTGGATCTCGATGCGGGCCCGGGTGACCTGGGTGGTGGACGGCACCACGATGACACTCTGCCAGTGGTGTTCGACCACCTGGCGACCGATCTCCTCGGCTTCCCCCCGGGTGTTCAGCGGGTCGGCCCGAAAGCAGGTGATGACGAGGCCGGCCACCGGCGCCGGGCACGGGGCCGGCGGGTATCCCCCAAGCGACACGAGGATCTGGTGGGAGTAGCCGGCCTTCCCCAGCGAGACCGCCTCCTTGGCCCGGAGTTGTCCTTTGTCTCCCCCGAGGGCGACGATGGCATCCACCCTCTCTGGCGGGTTGGTTGCCGGGAAGAGGAACAGGACCGCCGTGGCGGCCAGGAATGCGGCGAGCACGACTACGGCCGCCCACAACCACCACCGCCGATGGCCCGAGGTCACGACGCCGTCTCCCGGGCCTCCACCGTGCCGTCCTGCGTGCCGTCCCCCACCGGAGGAGCAAGGACCTGATCGCTTGCTTCCGGAAGCCACTCCACTGCCACGAATCCACCCTAGCGACCACCGCCGGCATGCCGGTGACCCCTGCCGGCCCGTCCCCGGTGACACGGGCCGGGTGTTTGCAGGCGATAACGTGCCAGCAAACACTCCGCCCCTGTGGTGTCGCATACCCAGGACCAAAAGATTCCATGACCGAACCTTCCGACACCTCCGACGAACGCCCGAAGGAAGGCACAGCCCCAGGTGGCATGTGCTGGCGCACCAAGGCCATCCTGGGAGCCAGTGTGGCCGTCGTTGTGGCGGTTCTGGCCGCGGTGGTCATCTCCGTGACCTCGAACACCCCGTCGGCCGGATCGTCGGCCACCACCATCGCCCCCGTCCCCACGACGTTGCCGGCCTTGACCGAGGCACCTCCGCCACCCACGAGCACCCCCCAGGCTCCCGGGACCCTGCTGGCGAGTGGCATCCACGAGTCGGATCCGTTCCTCCTCGAGGCCGACGGCCACTACTGGTTGTACTCGAGTGGCTCCCTCTTCCCCACGGTGAACGTCCCGGTCAGCGCCACCACCGACTTCTCCACCTTCTCCCCCGTCCGGGACGCCCTGCCCACGTTGCCCGCATGGGCCGCCTCAGGGTTCACCTGGGCGCCCGACGTCCACCGGTTCCAGGGCCACTACGTCCTCTACTTCACCGACCTCCTGCAGAATGTCTCGCCGCCCACAGAGTGCATCGGCATCGCCACCGGCCCAACGCCGGCCGGACCCTTCCATGCCTCGGCTCAGCCGTTCATCTGCCAGAAGTCCCTGGGCGGCTCCATCGACCCCCGGGTCTTCGTCGACCACGACGGTCAGGCCTGGATGCTGTGGAAGTCGGACCAGAACATCGGGGGCGCCACCACGCCGACCCAGATGTGGTCCCAGCAACTCAGCGCCAACGGAGAGACCCTCAATGGACCCCTGCACCTCCTGCTCAGCCCGGACGAGCCGTGGCAGGGCACCATCGTCGAGGCACCGGACCTCCGACAGGTGAACGGCGCGTATTGGCTGCTCTACTCCGGAAACTGGTTCAACCAGACCGGCTACGGAGTCGGAATCGCAACCTGCGCCGGGCCGGCCGGGCCCTGCCACGACACCTCGGCCCAGCCGTTGATCGGATCGAACGAGCAGGGTTCGGGACCGGGCGAAGCGTCCTGGTTCACCAATGGCTCGGCCACCTGGTTGCTCTACACCCCCACCCTTGCCACCACGACGGCGGGTCCCCGGCCGGTCGCCATCACCCGGGTCGGATTCCACGCCGGATCGGCCTATCTGGCCGCAGGCGGCCCGCCGCCACCGCCCTGAGTTCACCACCGCTCTGGGCCCTCCACCGCTTCGAACCCGTCGCAGTTCCCGGCCCGGCACAACTCCCGATCCGGTGCCGGAACGGGCCGGGCCATGGGTTCCCGGGTCTCCGGGAGGCTTCTCTCAGCCCCGGCGACGTTGCAGTTCGGCCGCCACGGCCTTGCCGTCGGCCTGGCCCTTGGTGGCCTTCATCACGAGGCCGGTGAAGAAGCCGGTCAGTTTCTTCTCGTCCTTCTCGTCGCCCTGACAGAAGCGGGACCACTCGTCAGGGTGGGCGTCGATGGCTTCGGAGACGGCGGCGGCCAACGAGTCGGTGGACATCGCCTCGAACCCCCGGGCCTTGGCGATGGCCGCCGGATCTCCCCCGCCGGCCTCCAGCAGTTCGGCCAGGACCGTCTTGGCCTGGGTGGCGGTGAGGGCACCGGACTCTTCCAGCGCCAGCAGGGCGACGAACGATGCCGGGTCGAGCCGTCCGGCCGCTTCGGCCGACTTCGCCGCCTCGTTGGCGGTGCGCGCGAGGGCCAGTGACGGAGCGACACCGGCCGAGGCGGCGGCGATCACGAGCGGGTCCAGCGAGAGGTCGACCACCGTGGTGACGAGGTCCTGCTGGGCGTCGCTCACTCCCCCGTCGGTGGCGAACAGGTCAACGAGGGCCGCCCGGCGGGCGGCCGGCATCGGATCGAGGGAGGAGGCCACCCGGTCGATCCATTCAGCATCGGGTACGAGTGGCACGAGGTCGGGTTCCAGGAAGTAGCGGTAGTCATAGGCCTCTTCCTTGGACCGCAACGCCGAGGTCCGACCGGCATCTTCGTCCCAGTGGCGGGTCTGTTGCACCACCGACTCCCCCGATTCGATCAGGGCGATCTGGCGCTCGGCTTCGTACTCGATGGCCCGGCCGAGCGAACGCACCGAGTTCAGGTTCTTGATCTCGCACCGGGTGCCGAAGGGCTCGTCCTCGCTGCGACGCACCGAGACGTTGGCATCCACCCGCATGGAGCCTTCTTCCATCTTGCCGTCCGACGCCCCGGTGGCCACGAGGATGGCCCGCAGTTCGGTGACATAGGCCCGGGCCTGCTCGCCGGTGCGCATGTCGGGACCGCTCACAATCTCGACCAAGGGCACGCCGGAGCGGTTGTAGTCCACGAGCGAGTAGTCGGCCCCGTGGATCCGGCCCGAGGTGCCGGCGTGGCTCGTCTTTCCCGTGTCTTCTTCCATGTGGGCCCGCTCGATGCCCACTCTGAAGCCGTCGGGCAGCACCAGGTAGCCGTTGGCGTTCAACGGTTCGTCATACTGGCTGATCTGGTAGTCCTTGGCCTGGTCCGGATAGAAGTAGTTCTTCCGGTGGAAGGTGGACGGCCGGATCTCGCAGTTGAGGGCGGTTCCGATCGCCATGGCCATCTCGACGGCCCGTTCGTTCAGCACCGGAAGCGAGCCCGGAAGGCCCAGGCAGACCGGGCAGATGTTGGTGTTGGGCTCGTCACCGAACAGGTTGGGGCAACCACAGAACAGCTTGGTCGCCGTCTTCAGTTCGCAGTGGACCTCGAGGCCGATGACCATGACCCATCCGTCCTTCATGAGACACCTCCGTTGGCTTCCAGCACCGTCGCCACCTGCATGATGGTGCCCTCCGAAAGGGCCGGCCCGAGGATCTGGATCCCGATCGGCAGGCCGTCGTCCCCGACGCCGAAGGGCACGCTGACGGCCGGATGGCCGGCCAGGTTGGTCGGAATCGTGCAGACGTCCGAGAGGTACATGGCGAGCGGGTCCTCGGTCTTGGCCCCGAGGGCGAACGCCGTGGTCGGAGCCGTCGGGCCCAACAGCACGTCGAAGGTGCCGTAGGCACGGGCGAATCCTTCGATGATCATGGAGCGGACCCGGAGCGCCTGGTTGTAGTAGGCGTCCATGTAGCCGGCCGAGAGCACGTAGGTCCCGAGCATGATCCGGCGCTTGACCTCGGCCCCGAATCCCTGCGAGCGGGTCTGGGTCATCATGGTGACGGTGTCTTCGGCGGCCACCCGGCGGCCGTAGCGCACACCGTCGTAACGGGCCAGGTTGGACGAGGCCTCGCCCGGGGCGATCAGGTAGTAGGCGCTCAGTCCGAGCTTCACCTCGGGGACCGAAACTTCCTCCACCGTGGCGCCGGAACCCGCCAGCACGTCGGCCGCCATCCGGGTCCGGGCCACGACGTCGGCCGCGGCCCCGTCGAGGTGCTCGGACAGGATGCCCACCCTGAGGCCCTCCACGCCGCGGTCGAGCACCGAGGTGATGGCCGGGGCCGGGCGCTCGAGTGACGTCGAATCCGCCGGGTCGTGCCCGCCGATCACGTCGAACAGCAGGGCGGCATCGGCCACGGTCCGGGCGAAAGGACCAATCTGGTCGAGCGAACTGGCAAAGGCGATGAGTCCGTAACGGGACACGGTGCCATAGGTAGGCTTCAGGCCAACCACCCCACACAGGGCCGCCGGCTGGCGGATGGAGCCGCCGGTGTCCGATCCGAGCGCCAACGGGGCAAAGCCGGCCGCCACGGCGGCGGCCGAACCACCGGACGAACCGCCCGGGACCCGACTGGTGTCGTGGGGATTGCGGGTCGGCCCGGTCGCACTGGTCTCGGTGGACGAGCCCATGGCGAACTCGTCCATGTTGGTCTTGCCGATCGCCACCGCTCCGGCCGCCGCCAGCCGGGTGACGACGGTGGCGTCATAGGGAGGCTGCCACCCTTCGAGAATGCGCGACGAGCACGTGGTTGCAACCCCTCTGGTACAGAGGTTGTCCTTCAACGCCACCGGCACACCGGCCAGTGGTCCCGGATCCTCGCCGGCGGCCACCCGGGCGTCCACGGCCCGGGCCGCCTGACGGGCCTCCTCGGCGGTGACCAGGTTGAAGGCGTGGATCTCCCCTTCCCGGGCGTCGATCCGGTCGAGATAGCCCTCGAGGACCTCGGCCGCCGAAACCCCGCCCGAGCGGACCCCGTCGGCCAGGGCGGCGGCGTCTCCCAACCCGGTCGGGCTCACGGTGCCTCCCCCAGGATGCGGGGCACCCGGAAACGGTCGCTCTCGACTTCCGGTGCCTCGGCCAGCACCTCGGCCCGATCGAGCGTGGGGCGCACCTCGTCCGGCCGGAGCACGTTCACGACCGCCATGGCGTGGGCCGTCGGCGCCACCCCGGACAGGTCCAGCGAAGAGACGTCCTTCGCATGCTCGAGGACCTGGGCCAACTGTCCGGTGTATCGCTCGAGTTCCTCCTCGGTGAGCTCCAGCCGGGCCAGGGCGGCCACGTGGGCCACGTCGTCGCGTGACAGCCGCTCCGGCGTACTCACGACCCTTCCCCCGGGCCGCCCATGAGGCCGTCGAGGAACGCCACCGTGCGGGCCTCGATCTCGGGAGCATCGTGGTCCAGCGTCGCCACGTGGTAGCTGCGGTCGAGGAAGATCCGTTCGACCGGTCCCGAGACGTCGCGCTCGAAGATGTCGCCCGAGAGCGGATCGACGACGTGGTCCTCCCGGGACGAAAACAGCAGGGTTGGGCAGTGGATCTCCGACAGACGGGACTCGATCTCGTCCACCCCGGCAAAGAGGGAGAGGACAGCCGCCAGCGGAGTACCCGGATAGGACACTTCGGCCACCCCTTCCTTGGCGATGTCCGAGCCGATGGCATCGAACACCTCGGTGCCGCTGTCGAGCAGGGCGGCGATCCCGTCCCGGAACTCCTGGTCGGGGGCGTGGACCAGCGGATTGACCAACACGATGCCGGCCAGGTGGGGATGGCGCTCGGCCAGCCAGCAGGTGAGGGCGCCTCCCATCGACAGGCCGACCACCGCCACCCGGTCACACCGGGCCGCCAGCGCCTGGAAGTGGGCTTCGGCGTCGCCGGACCAGTCCTCGAAGCGGGTGGGCATCATGTCCTCGACCGACGTGCCGTGGCCGGCCAGCAGGGGAAGCTCCACGCTGTAGCCGGCGTCCGCGATGGCCTCGGCCAGGGTCCGCATCGAGTGGGGGTTTCCGGTGAAGCCGTGGAGGACGAGTACCCCGTTCGAGCCACCGGAGTGGGACCACGGCTCGGCGCCGGGCATGATCGGATCAGTCATGGGCCCGATGCTACCGGGCATCCCGGGGGCAGAGAGTATGGTGGCGGGACACACCAGCGATTTCTGTCACCTATCGACCGTCAGGCAACGTACGCCCTGGCGGGTCGGCGGCCAGGGCGGCCCCCGGGCCACCGGGTCCAGTGAAAAGGAGCTCCACGATGACCACTTACCTGTTTCTCTCCGACGACTGGCTGGAGTCGGCCCGGGCCATCCGGGCCGAGTTCGAGGGTCAGGAGTTTCCCGGCACCCCGCCGATGCGGATGAACCTGAACGTCCAGGCCGTGCCGTTCGGAGAGGGCGAGATGCTGGCCCACGTGGACACCTCGGGCGGTTCGATCATCCTCGAGGTGGGCCACCTGACCGATCCCGAACTGACCGTCACCGTCGACTACGAGATCGCCCGGGCCATCCTGGTCGAGGGCAACCCCCAGGCCGGCCTGCAGGCTTTCATGTCCGGCAAGATCAAGGTCGAAGGCGACATGTCCAAGCTGATGGCCCTCCAGGGCATGGTTCCCTCGCCGGCGTCGGTTGACCTGGCGGCCCGCATCCTCGCCATCACCGAGTAGTCCGGAGCCAACCGGCTCAGTGCACGGCCGGTTCCCCTCCCCCGTGGGCCCGTTCGCCCCGGGGTGTGTTGCGCATGAAGAATCCGCACACCATGGCGGCCAGCGCGGCACCAACGCCCACCCAGTAGGCGTCGTGGAACGACGCCAGGGAGCCGGCCCCACCCCGGGACGACGCCTCGACGGTCACCATGACCTGGATACCGGCCACCACACCGATCTGGGTGATCAACTGCTGGGCCGCACTCATCACGCCGAGTTCGTCCGATGCCACCTCGTTCGAGGCCGAGGCCGCGGTTGACGGCGTCGTGATGCCGTTGGCCAGACCCGACAGGGCGAGGGCCACCACGATAACCGCCACCACCGGATCGCCCCCGAGGAACGTGAAGGCCACCATGGAGAGGGCCAGACAGGCCGAACCCACCACCACCGACCACCGCTCCCCCACCTTGATGGCCACATACCCGGCCACCGGGGCCGACAGGGAGAACACCAGGGGCCGGGCCGTCGACAGCAGTCCGGCCGAGGTTTCGCTGTAGTGGTAGACCCGTTCCATCAGGACCGGGAAGAGGAAGAACCCGCCCATGTAGGCGAAGTTCACGAAGAACCGCGCACCCAGGGGAAACACGAAGTTCCGCTTTTTGAAGTAGCGCAACGGAATGAGCGGACGGGCGCAGCGCTGCTCGTGCCAGACGAACCAGACACCGAAGGCGACGCTCGCCACGCCGATGGTGACGATGCGGGCCGAGGTGAAGCCCCACGACGGTGCGAGGTTGAGGGCCAACAGTCCGGCCGTGACCGACAGGGCGAGGCTGACCGAGCCCAACCAGTCCAGTTGGCGCCAGGGATGTGCCTCCCGGGGTCGCTCCTCCCCGGAGGGCAACAGGCGGGACCGGTCCCGGGCCGGCAGGACGATGATGGCCAGCACGGCGGCGATGGCCATCAGGGGAAGTTCGCCCCAGAAAAGGACCCGCCACCCGTAGTACTGGATGATGGGGGCCCCGATGGTCACCCCGAGCACCGGACCACCGGCGCCGACCAGGGCCCACCAGCCCATGGCCTTCACCCGGTCCTCGTGAGAGAACTCCTGAAGCACCAACGCCATCGACGCCGCCCCGGTGGCGGCGCCCTGGACGCCGTCGAAGAGCCGGGCGGCGATCAGGATCGAGGCGGTCGGGGCCGAGGCGGTCAACACCACGCTGATGGCCGCACCGGACAGGCCCCACAGGTAGAGCCGGCGATAGCCCCGCAGGTCCCCCAGCTTCCCGAGGATGGGCGCGGCCACGCCAAAGGCCAAAAGCGGCGCCGTCGAGGTCCAGGTCAGGGTGCTCACCGTCGTGTGCAGTTCGGTGGCCACCTGGGGCAGCGCCACCACAAAGACGGTGAAGGTGATGTTGACCGAGAGCAGTCCGGCCAGCACCGTCCACAGCACCCACCACTGGTAGCGGTCGGAACCGGCCACCCGGGAGTGGGCCCGGTGGCGGAACAGCATCAGGTAGGGAACCGAGATTCCCCCGTCGCCACCGGATCCGGTGCCACCGAGAAGAGCCTCGGCTTCCCGCAACTCGTCCGCGTCGAACGGCTCCGATGCGTTGTTGCGAAGATCCGTCATGGTGGCGATCCGTTCGTCGGCCGGGTCAGCATCCCCGGCGCCAGGTTTCAGCCGCCGAGCTTGGACATCTCGGCCTGCAGCTCCTCCACCGTCCACCGTCCGTCCTTCTCGATGGTTTCGGTCAGGGTCCAGGGCTGGAAGAGGCGGACCTGGCCGCCGAGGATGTAGTAGCACTGCCCGGTGGCCGGGCAGTTCTCGGTGGCGAGGTAGGCCACCAGGGGCGAGATGTTGGCGGGATCCCAGGCATCGAACACCGAGGCGTCGCTCGGTGCCTGGACGATGTCGGCCAGACCGGGGGTCTCCACCGTCATGCGGGTGCGGGCGTTGGGGGCGATCGAGTTGACCCGGACGCCGTAGCGGGAAAGCTCGGCGGCGAGGATGACCGAGAAGGCGGCGATGCCGGCCTTGGCCGCGCCGTAGTTGGACTGGCCGGGGTTGCCGAGGAGGCCCGACGTCGAGGAGGTGTTGATCACCGACGCCTTGACCTCGGCGCCGGCCTTGGTCTGCTCCCGCCAGTAGGCCGCCGCGTGCCGGGTCGGGACGAAGTGGCCCTTCAGGTGCACGGCGATCACGGCGTCCCAGTCGGACTCGGTCATGTTGATGTGCACCCGGTCCCGGAGGATGCCGGCGTTGTTCACGAGGACATGAAGGTCGCCGAAGGCCTCGAGCGCCGTGTCCACCAGGCGCTTGCCACCCTCCCAGGAGGTGATGTCGTCGGTGTTGGCGACGGCTTCTCCACCCATGGCGATGATCTCGTCGGCCACCTGCTGGGCCGCACTTCGGTCGTCACCGGAACCGTCGAGGGCTCCCCCGAGGTCGTTGATGACCACCTTGGCGCCTTCGGAGGCAAACAGCAGGGCGTGCTCACGGCCGATGCCGCGTCCCGCTCCGGTGATGATGGCAATACGTCCGTCGAGTGTTCCCATGTGATGACTCCTGGTCGGGCCGGGCAGCACGGAAGGTCCCGCACCGCTCCCGGCGGTGATCTGAGTGGCGACGCCGCGGGCGTCACGGCCTACAGGCTAGGCGAAACGACCCGGTGGAGTGGCACGTCCCGGCCACCACGGACACCGGGCCGTTTGACCGCACCATCGGCCAAACCGCTCGGCCAAAACCACGGTCAAAGCCACGACCGAGCCAGCGACCAATCATCCAACGAGGGCCCACCACGCCGCATCGGCACCGGGAAACGGCCCCGGAACACCACAGCTCCCGGCCGGGCAACACGTTCCTTTCAGCCCGCCGCCACGGCCACCGGGCGGTCGGCCCGGACACCAAGTCCGGCGTCGGCCACCGCGTCGGTCATCCGCCGGACCCGCCCCCGGGGTCCGGCCACCACCACGTACTCGGTGTTGCGGAGGTGCGAGACCTGTCCCACCTTGCGACCGGCCGGCGAGTGGATGCCGATCCGGGCTCCGACGTAGCGGGCCGAGTCGAAGGCCAGAACCTCGACGCAGCCCCGGGGGGCGCAGATCTCCCGGAGCTCCTCGAAACCCAGCCAGGACTCGTTGTTGTAGGACAGGACCACCACCTCGGCGTCCACCCGGGCGATCACCTCGGAAAGGGCGGCCGGCATGGTCCGTCGGGAGTTGAAGACGCTCCGGGTCTCCGGGTTGCGGAGGTCCTGGCGTTTGCAGGCGATGCCGTAGTGGGCCGGGGCATCCCAGGCCACGAGCGTCTCCCAGACGTGGTAGTTCGAGTCATACCGGTGCTGGTTGTAGGGAGGATCGAGATAGGCGAGGTCCACCGGTCCGAGATCGCCACGTCCCACCAGGTGGCAGGCGTCCCCCTGAACCGCCCGGCCGGAACCGGCCAGCAGCACCGGCATCCGCAAGGCGAGCCGTTGGTGCGACCGGTCCGACCACTGTTTCAGATACGCCATCTGCAGCCCGGTGGTCGAATCCACCCGGTCGGCCGCCTCGAGAAGCGAGGTCATGAGGACCGGCCACAGGCGGCTTCCGGCGAACTCGCGTTCGATGGCCACCCGGATGGCGTCAATCCTCTCGCCGTTGGCCGGCTGGAAGTACCGCGACGCCCGGCAGAAGGTCTCCGTCACGTACCCCGGTTCGCCCGGCAGTTGGTCGAGCCAGGCCAGGGCCTCGGCCGCCTCGGCCGCCACGGTGGCATCGGCCCCGTCGGTGGCGATGTAGCACCGGGCCAGCACGTCTGACGTCCGGGACCGGTCGACGGCCACCGTCTCACAGCCGAGCTGTTTGAACGCCTGGGCCACCCGGGTGGTTCCGGTGAAGAGGTCAAGGGTGCTCCGGGCCGCCGACGCTTCGGCGAGGGTCGCCAGGGCCGGGACCAGACGGCGCTTGGAACCCAGGTACTTGATCAAGAGGGGGCGAACCTCCGGAACCACCAGTTGGGGTCCCGGGCATGGGCGTGGAAGTGGTCGGGGATCTGGCGCATCACCCGGTCATAAGACCATCCGTCGGCCCCGAAGCGGGCGTCGGCCACCCGGCCCAGTTGGGCCAGCATGTGGTCGACCTCGTCCTCGGTCGGTTCGTTGCCGTGGTGCATCCAGACCACCATGGGCACACCGCAAACTTCGCAGTCGGCCACCCAGCACGTCTCGTCTTCGAAGTGCCACTCGGTGAGGCGGGCCGCCTCACACAGGTCGCAGTCGTCTTGCTTGGGTTGGCGACCGGGACTCATAACGTATAGAGGTAGACGGTGGCGCCCCGGGCCACCGAGGATCCGGCGGCCGGCACCGTGGACTGCACCGCTCCGGCCCCGGCCGGACCGTAGGGGCCAGCCACCTGGAGGCCAAGGGCCCGCAGGGCGGCCGCCGCGGCGGCTGGAGACTCCCCGATGACGTTCGGGATGATCACGGGCTGGGGGCCGAGGGAGACGGCGACGGTGACGTGACCGCCAAAGGGCGCCGAGGTGCCCGACGCCGGCGTGGTCCCCATGACCTGGCCGACCGGGACCGTCGAGGAGTACTGGAGGGACTTGACCGGCACCAGGCCGACCGCCGTGAGGGCGGAGGCCGCCGCCGGGTAACTGCCGCCGGCCACGGTGGGCACGACCACCGGGGCATGGCCCTTGGAGACCGAGATGACCACCGTCGAGCCATAGGGCGCATGGCCGACCGGGCTCCACGACAGGATGGCCCCGGCCACCACCGTGGCGCTGTAGCGGGCGGCCGACGGCGGACAGGTGCCGACCAGGTGCACCGCGGCGAGCGCCTGGGTCGCCGCGGTGCACGTGGCATAGGTGGCGAGGTTCGGCAACGCCACCGGAGGCGGCCCGGCCGAAACGGTGAGATCGATGACCGAACCCTGCTTGGCCGTCGTGCGCACGCCGCCCGAGAAGGCGGCCGGGCGCTGGGTGATGACCCGGCCCAAAGGCACGGTGATGCTCGCGGCGTGGGCCGTCACCGCCACCGTGAAGTGGTCGGCGGCCACCGCCTGTCGGGCACCCTCGACGCTCAGGCCGACCAGGACGGGAACCGGATGAGAGGGAAGAAGCACCTTGGTGACCGAGACGACCGCCACGGCGGCGGCCACCAACAACGCCACCACGGCCACGCTCACCCACCCGACCCACCGCCGACGGGCCCGACGGGGCACCGCGGCGGCCCCGGACGGCGCCGGTTTCGACATGCCGGGCCGCACAGCCGGCGCATCCGGGTCGTTCCCGGCTCCACCCGCCTCGAAGTCGTACACGCCGATGGGTGCAACACTCTGGCCCGGGCGGGCGTCCACTTCGGCCTCAACGCCCGCAAATGCCTCCCGTCCCGACTCGTCCAGTCCCGTTGCGTCCCGGCCCGTGGTCCGTCCAACACGGTGGACAGGAGGGTCGTCATCGACCGCCGGACGGGCATCGACGACGCCCGGCACGTCGGCGAAGAGGTCACCCGAGACCTCGTCACGGCCGGTGGACACCAACGGGACGCTGCGGCCGGTCGGCTGCATTCCGGTCGGCTGCATTCCGGTCGGCTGCGACCTGGTCGGAATCTCGGCCGGGATCTCGGCCGGGCTCGACGGGCTGGCAAAGAAGCCCAGCTCGGTCTCGTCTCCGACCCGGGCCACCACCTTGCCCAGGGGACGTCGGGCCCGACGTTCGAGAGGACCCGC
>CAITPI010000007.1 GCA_903894295.1 uncultured Acidimicrobiaceae bacterium | reverse complement strand
TGCGTTTCAGAGCTTGCCTCATGGTCTGGCCAGCGTGAGCTCCACGTGCGCCTGGTCGGCGGATCTGAACCGGCACCACCCGGCCCCCCTGCTGATTGCCACTGCTGTTCGTCTCGATCGCTCACCATGGCCGCCGATCACTGACCGGCAACAAGCAACCAATCAGATCCGCCTCGGACGATGGACCTCAAGCGATGGACCTCATGTGATGCGGCTCAGACGATGTGGCTCAGACGATGTGGCTCAGACGATGTGGCTCAGACGATGCTGACCGGTACCCGATTGCTGATCCACCAACTATGCGAGTTGTAGTTGGTTCCTGATGGTCCAGGCTTCGGCGAATGCGGCCGGGGTCATCCGGCCGATGCCGCTGTGTCGTCGGTTGAAGTTGTAGTCGATCCGCCAGTCTTCGGTCAGCACCTTCGCCTCGAGCAGGCTGTCGAAGAGCTGGCCGTTCAGGTGCTCGTCGCGGATGCGGCCGTTGAATGACTCGATCCAGGCGTTCTGCCACGGTGATCCCGGGTCGATGAACAAGGTGCCGGCATCGTTAAACCGACACCAGTCGGCAACCGCGTTTGCGATGAACTCGGGCCCGTTGTCGAAGCGCAGGTAGACCGGTGCCGGTCGGTCGGTGGTGATCTTCTCGAGGGTCGTCACCACTGCGTCGGCATCGATGGAGCGCTCGACCTCGATGGCCAGGCACTCCCGGGTGAACTCGTCGATGATGTTGAGCAGCTTGAGGGTCCGCCCATCGGCGGTCTGGTCGAACTGGAAGTCGAGGGCCCAGACGACATTGGGCCGAATCGGGCACATGGCACCGACCAGGAGCCCGGTGCCCCGGAGCGGCTTCTTGCGCTTCTTGTAGGGCACACGCAGGCCCTCGTCCCGCCACAGGCGGTGGATCCGCTTGTTGTTGACCCGCCATCCGGCGTCCCGGGCGGCATCAGCTGCCCTGCGCCAGCCCCACCGGGGACGCTCGACGGCGAAGGCCCGGAGGAATGCACGGAGGTGCTCCTCGTCCTCACTGGGCACCGGGGGGGCGAGGCGCTGGGTGGAGCGGGGCTGGCCCACCACCGCGCAGGCGTGGCGTTCGGAGACCCCGAACCGGTCCGTGAGCCGAAGGACGGCTCGACGACGTCGGTTCGGGGTCAGAAGTTTCCCTCGGCCAACTCCTTCAGCATGTCGATGTCGAGGGCCTGGTTGGCCACCAGCTTCTTCAGGCGCTGGTTCTCCTTCTCCAGCTCCTTCAGCTTCTTGGCGTCGTTGGCCTTCATGCCCCCGTACTGGTTCCTCCACCGATGCCACGTCGACTCGGTGATCTCCAGGTGGCGGCAGACCTCTTCGATGCTCTGGCCCTGACCGAGGAGCTTGTCTCCCTCGGCCAGTTTCCGGATCACCTGCTCGGGCGTGTGCCGGCGTCGTTTCATCGTGCAGTCCTCCTCGCCCCATTCTGGGGCATCGGACTCGCACAGTGTGTGGCTCAACTCACGGGGACCCGGTCACCTCCGATCGAGTTCGAAACTCGACGGACACCAACGACAGCAGCATGAGTCCAGTCGTTCAACCCCACCAAACTCGGAGTAATGAGCGGGCCCCGATAACTGGTCCAGAGGACCTGGACCACTACCAGGGGATCAGCTCACCATCTCTCCTGACACCTCGATCGTTGTGTACGCCATGCGTAGGCACC
>CAITPI010000006.1 GCA_903894295.1 uncultured Acidimicrobiaceae bacterium | reverse complement strand
TTGGGCCCAGGCGACCCTCGTGGTGGCCCTCGGTGGCGCCTTCGTCCTGGTTCACCACCAACGTCACCGACAACGGCCCTGACCCTGACCGCTCGGCCGCTTTTCCCCTCCCAAATGCGCTACGGCTAACATCGCCCATTCTGTGTCAACGGCGACGTTGACGCTCGAGCACGGGGGAGGTGGACGGATGACAACAGCAGACGGGTCTGAAGAACGCGGCGATTTCGACGATCAGGCTGACGTTTCTCCGGCCGATTCCGCCCCGGACCCCCTGAATGTCTGGGCCGACCTGCCGCTCGGCGAGATCGCCGAGCGGGCCGGACTCCGGCGAATCGATGTCGTCGCCTGGCGGGACTATGACGACCCCGAGGCCGGCGGGAGCGAACTTCACGCCCACCGGGTCCTGACGGCGTGGTCCGAGGCCGGCCTCGACATCTCGGTGACCACGTCATCGGTTCCGGGTGGCTCCCGGGTGGTCCGTCGGAACGGCTACCGGGTCAAGCGGCGGGCGGGTCGGTACTCGGTCTTTCCCCGCACCATGGCCTCCGGCGCCCTCGGTCGCATCGGAAGCGGAGACGGATTGGTCGAGATCTGGAACGGCATGCCGTTCTGCTCACCACTGTGGGCCCGGTGTCCGCAGATCGTCCTCCTCCACCATGTGCACGCCGAGATGTGGAAGATGGTGCTGTCTCCGGGATTGGCGTCGATCGGCCATGCCATCGAACACCGGGTGGCACCCCCCATCTACCGCTCGGCGAGGATCGTGACCCTCTCCGACTCCTCGAAGGAAGAGATCGTGGAGCGTCTTGGACTCTCCCCGGACCGCATCACCGTGAACCCACCCGGCGTCCAGTCGGTGTTCACGCCGGGGGGAACCAGATCCCCGGTGCCACTGGTGGTCGGTGTCGGCCGCCTGGTGCCGGTGAAGCGTTTCCATCTTCTGGTCGACGCCCTGGTCGAGTTGAAGCGGAAGCACCCCGGGCTCGAGGCCGTGATCGCCGGCGAGGGTTACGAGCGCACCGCACTCGAGCAACTCATTGCCGCCCGGGGAGCCACCGGGTGGATCTCGCTGCCGGGGTTTGTCACCGAGGCCGAACTGATCGACCTCTACCGTCGGGCCTGGGTGGTGGCCGCCAGCTCCCTGCGGGAAGGTTGGGGCATGACCCTCACCGAAGCGGCTGCCTGCGGCACCCCGGTGGTTGCCACCGACATCGGAGGTCACCGCGATGCGGTCGAAGACGGCGTCTCCGGGCTGCTGGTCGGAGACGGGCGGGCCCTGGTGGATGGCCTTGATGCGGTCCTCGGTGACGATGTGCTGCGCCATCGCCTCGGCCGCGGCGCCCGGATGCGGGCTGAGCGACTTACCTGGTCGGCGACGGCACGGGGGGCTCTGGTGGCGCTGGCGGAAGAAGCCCTGGGTCGTCACTGATCCGGTCTGACCCCGGACGGTCGGTCAGGACGGCGACCAGCCCGTCGGCGCCCAACAGGACCACGGCCGACCACGCCAGCGTGGAAGCCGCCGGGAACGAGCCGGGCCAGTTTCCATTGGCGAGGAAGGCGAAGTGGGCCTGCTGGATGACCACGACGGCCCCGGCGGCCGCCATGCAGATGGCCGAGCCGGCGCCCAGAAGGATCGCCCGGACCGGGTAACGCAGGACGACGAGGGTAAAGGCCCCCGCCACGAGACCGGTCGTCCACGACGAGATGGCTCCGCCCACCAGGGCCACCGCCACGGCTCCGGTGACGGTCACCGGCCAGGAGGCCGGTGACCCTCCGGAGGGCCGTACGCTCCAGAGCAATCCTTCGTCGGCCATACGGCCGTCATCCAATGACCGGGTCGTCCTGCGCCGACGGAATCCGAAGGCGAGGACGAGGCAGACAAGCGCCGTCAGTATCGAGATGATCAGGGCGATGTTGACCCGGGACTGGGGAGTCCAGCGCAGTTCGACCTGCAACGTCCCGTTCTCGACCAGTGGGGCCAGCTTCGGGTTCTCCAGATTCCAGCCGTTGGCAAAGGCGTCGACCAACATCGGCGCTCCGAGCGCCACCCGCTGGCCGTTGGTCCCGACGGCGGTGGCGGCCCAGCCCCGGTTGAGACTCTGGCCAAGGACCAGTTCGTTTCCGGCCGGACGTCCCGGGAACCCCTGGACGGCCAGACGGTAGGAGGTGGCGTTCTGGTGCTCGATCCGGACCACGGGCGACGGGGCCACCGTCGGCGGGACGAGGAGGTTGTTGGCGGTTGTTTCTGACCCGCCGCCGGGCGCGGAGTCGAAGGCCAGTCGGTCGATGTCCAGACCGGTCGTCGACCCGGGGGTGGACGCCAGGGCGTGGTGGCCGGGCCCGAGGTGGAGCCCACCGGCGTCGGGACCGCACAACGTGACGGCGAGCGCCTGTCGGGCGAGGGCCGCGTTCGTGCTTCCGGAGACCTGGAGCCACAGAGGCCGCCCATCGATGGTCACGAGGTCCCCCCGACAGGTGGAGGGAACCGTCCCGGGCAGCGGCGATGCCACCACCCCGGGGATCCCGACTTCGGCGATGGCGATGGGCAGGGCGTTGGGGGACTGCGAGTAGTAGTCCGTGGTGTACTCCAGCCGGACGGCATCGAAGGTGATCGTGAGATGCTCACCCGTCAGGGAAGGAAACGTCAGGGGCACGCCCACGGTGGCGCCGGCGGCGTTGGCGTCGGCCAGCGGCGGCAGGTTCAGCCGTCGGGAGCCGTGTTCGGTGGCGACGGTGATCACGGTGGGTACCGAGTGCCGGCCGTCGGCGACCACGTTGAGGTCGAGATGGTCGAAGGTGACCGGCTTGACCAGGTTGTAGTGCAGGACCTCGCCGGCCTGGTGCCCGGCTCCCATACCGGGCTCCCAGATCGTGTTGGGATTGCCGTCCACCGTGTTGATCGCCCCGACGGCGAGATCTCCGGGCAACCGGCCCGAGGAGTAGGCCACCAGACCGTCGAAGTTGGAGCCGGGCCGCCCGAGCAACCGGTCGATGGCGTCATCGGCGACCAGGGGTGAGATACGGGCCTGGCCGACCACGGAGAACGTGCGGGCGGTGGGCAGCCAGAACTGCCGGGCCAGGGCGGGTTCGGGATCGTTGCGGGGTGGGAATCCCGAGGAACGCAAGCGGGTCATCACGAGGGTCAACCGGTCGAACAACGACCGGACGCCGAACGACCGGAGCAGGTCTTCGGGCATGGTGACGGTTTCGTGGGCACTGACACCGGGGATGGTGACCTCGGCGAAACCGGTGCTGCTGAGGGAGCCGACCGGCAGGGCCGGATCCGTGACGGCGGTCGACACGATGGTGATCCGCAGCGTCGAAAAGGTGACCCCCGGCAGCGGGACAACCTGGCCGGGCGGGGTGCGGGAGGCAGCCGAGAGGTGCTCGGTGACCGAAGTTCCGTTGTTGAAGGTCAACCGCACCGAGGTGATGTAACGGTTGGGATCTCCCGTCTGGGGCTGGAGCAGCCGGATCGAGCCGGGCGTGGCCGGATGGAGCAGGTTCACCTGCCACCACTGGCCACCCTGGGGAACGAACGGGTTGGTGAGCCACGCCGTCTGGGCGTTGCCGTCGAGGGCGGCCGCCGGCCGGTCCTCGGGCAGGTAGGTGATCGACGAGCCGTAGCTCGAGGCGGTGACCGACGTGATCCCGCGGAACGACGTCGTGGTCTGGGCGTTGGACGGCGCTCCGGGGAAGAGGTTGAGGGGAGCGTCGCTCGGGTCCGCCGTGTTCGGTGCCTGGCCGGCGGTCTCGGTGTAGCCGGTGTTCTCGTTCAACGAGTTCCAGCGGTATCCCTGTTTCCGGTTGGTGTCGGTCACCACGAGGGTGGCCGGATGGGACGCGGTACGCCTTCGGGCCGACGGGTCGGTGTCAAGCGTTCCGGCGTAGAGGATTGTCGGATTGTGGGCGAGGAGACCGACCGCCGCTGCGTCGACAATGCCCGAGGCGTCACCGTCGACGACGAGTGGAGTCGAAAGGCTCTCGGTCCGCACGATGGGCCGGGGATCGTCGACGGTGTAGGTCACCAGCGGGGTCGGCCAGTTGTCGGGTTGGCCGAGGGCCAGGCTGGTCTCGCCGAAGTGGGCGATCACCGGGACGTTCGGGACCGGTTTCCCGTAGTGCAGGGGGTTGGAGAGACCGGGTGGCGTCTTCGCCAATCCGGCCGCCACCACCTGCGGGTTGGGGGCGTCGTAGCGCTCGTAGGCCTGGTCGTACTGGACAAGGACGTCACCGGCGCTCAGCAGGGCCGACATGGGCGCCAGGGTGCTCCAGTCGGTGACGCCGTCCTGCAGCGGCCCGTCGATGGCCTCCAGGGTGTCGGCGGTGGGCAGCGAGCCCATGATCTGCTGTTCGTGGGTGACAAAAGGCCGGGTCATGAGCCCGGGATAGACGGTGTCGATGGTGTCGCCCCACCGGTAGGCGGCGAAGTTGTTGCCCGGCAGGGCGTAGACCCGGGTGCCGGGGTGGGACGTGTTGAGCGCGGCGGCCGCCTGTCTGACGTAGGCGGGTGGCTTCGCGGGTTGGTTGAAGCCGTCGGCGATGATCGAACCGCTCCACAGGGGCTCGGAGGCAGCCACGACGGCGAGGAGGGCGACCCCGGCCGCCAGCCAGCCCAACCAGTATCGACGCAGGCGCAGCGAACTGACGCCGGCGCCGAGGAACAGGGCCAGGGAGAGGATCACCACCGGCGAGGCCCGGTCGGTCGATCGCATGGCCAGGCCCGCTGTGGTGTCGACCATGATTGCCTTGAGCAGCGAGCCGACCGTGGTGGGGCTGTCGTAGGGATTCGGGCCGACGGCCAGCACCATGCCGACGACGGCGATGAAGATGAAGTAGGTCCGGTAGCGCCACCGGGTGAAGGCGGCGGCCACCAGGCTCAGGGTGGGAACGGCAAAGGACGCCGCCAACAGCCAGAGGTTCTGGGTGTAGGCCACCGAGGACTGGGTCCAGGAACCGACCCGGTCGTTTCCGTAGAAGTACCAGTAGCCGAGGCCCCGGAGGATCTCGGTCGGCGTGGAGGCCGCGCTGGTGGCCGGCACGGTCTCGGTGTACTTCAGGACGTTGATGCCGTACGCCGCTTCCACCTGGAGTCCGATGGCCCACCAGAGGCTGGCGAGAAAGGTGAGCAGGGCGATCCGCCAGGCCGTGGCCCACGCCTGGCGCCAGGTGGCCTCCTTGCTCACCAGCACGCTGTAGGGGAGCCAGAGGGCCGGCGCGATGCCGACGTAGAGGATGGAGCTGGCGTTGATCCCGCTGACCACCATCACCACCAGGGCGAAAAGGGCCGGGTAGCGCCACGAGCGGCTGTTCCGCAGGGCCAGCATGACAAAGGTCAACAGCCACGGCAGGCCCGCCCACGGAAGGAGGATGACCGAGATGCGCCCCGAGTACTGGAGCACGTAGGGGGTGTACATGAAGCCGAAGGCCGCCACGTATCGACCCACCCCGGACAGGTTGATGGTCCGACACAGGGCCAGTACGCCGGCTCCCGCCGCCCACAGCAGGGCACCCATCCACAACCGCTGGGCGATCCAGAGGGGAACGTGTGCTTCGGCCAGCACCCAGTAGAAGGGCCCCATGGGAAGCAGGTAGCCGATGTTCTCGTGGGTGACGGTCCCGAGCGCCACGTGGGGATCCCACAGCGAGACGGCCTGACGGAGGTAGCGACCCGGGTCGAGGTAGAGATAGGTCTTGGTGTCGTCGGTCACCACACCGGGCCGGGACGCCAGCATGGGGACGAACGCCACGGCCACCAACAGCATCTGGTCCACCCACCGCCTGAGACGGGAAGGAGATCGGAGCTGGCGGTAGAGATCCCGGAGCCGTCCAGCAGACGGCGGGCCCGGGGGCGGCGGGGAGAGTTGGAGTTCCGACACGAGTGGTCGGTAGTGTAAACGCCATCCACCACGTCGTCCGGTCTGGGACGCCGTTGAACCTTGCGAGGACCTCCATGTCGCCCTCATCACCGACCTCGGCCGCCGGACCGGCCGCCCGACTGACCGGTGAGCGCCCTCAGCAGGGCGTGACTCCCGACTCCCTTCTGGCCCTGCACGCGGCGGGCTACCGGACCGTCATCGAACGCCTGGGCGACGGACGGATGCTGGATGTGGGCTGTGGCGAGGGATTCGAATCGGCCCGGTTCCTGGCTCCGGACCGCACCGTGGTCGGAGCCGACTACAGCCCGGACGCCGTCTCGGCGGCCCGGAGCAACTACGGGGCCCTAGGGCTCCAGGTGGGCCAGATGAACGCCCTCGGTCTGGGCTTTGCCACCGGAACCTTCGACTGGGCGTGCTCGTCCCACCTGATCGAGCACTTTCGTGCCCCCGAAGGCCACGTGTCGGAGCTGGCCCGGGTCATGAAGGCGGACGGCACCGTCTTTTTCCTCACCCCCAACGCCCCGGCCGACTTCGAGAACCCCTTCCACGTCCACCTCTTCGAACCCGAGGAGCTCCGGGCGATGCTGGAGCGGCACTTTGACGACGTGACCATCCAGGGCCTCGACGCCGTCCCCCACGTCAAGGCGGACTTCACGGCCCGCCGGCTCAAGGCCCAGAAGATCCTCCGGCTCGACGTGTTCGACCTCCGTCACAAGATCCCCTACGCCTGGTACGTGGGCTTCTACACCCGGGTGCTGCCGCTGGCCTACCGGCTGGTGGCCCGGGGGGATGCCGGAGGTTCCACCGGGATCACGGCGGACGACTTCTTTGTGACCGACCAGCTCGACCCGACCACCATGGTGCTCTTCGCCACGGCTTCCCGGCCCCGTCGCACCCCCTCCGGGGACGGTGCCCGATGATGACCGTCGGCCTGACCGGTGGCATCGGTGCCGGCAAGTCCACCGTGGCCCGGCTGCTGGTGGAACGGGGCGCCCGTCTGGTCGACGCCGACCAGGTGGCCCGGGACGTCGTGCTGCCCGGTGGACCGGCCCATCAGCCCCTCATCGACCGATTCGGGTCCGGGATCGTGGATGCGGACGGCCTGATCGACCGACCGGCCCTGGCCGCCCTGGTCTTCGGCCATCCCGAGGAGCTGGAAGCGCTGAACGCCATTACCCATCCGGCCATCGGGATTGCCATGATCGCCGGTCGGGACGCCTACGCCGACACCGGGGACATCGTGGTGATGGACATTCCGCTGCTGAAGGCGTTCCATCGGGAGATGCTGGACCTCGCAGCGGTCGTGGTGGTCGACACGCCGATCGAGATCGCCCTCGACCGTCTGGTCAACCAGCGGGGAATGGCCCCGGCCGACGCAAAGGCGCGTATCGATTCCCAGATGGACCGGCCGACCCGGTTGGCCGAGGCCGACTTCGTCATCGACAACTCTTCGGATGAGGACCACCTGATCGGAGAGGTCGACCGGGTGTGGGCGGAACTGCTGGCCCTCCAGGCGTCCCGATCCTGAACGCCTGACCGTTCCGCGTGGCCGGGCGCCGGAGGAGGAGGGCGACCGGTACCATCGGGCCATGTCGAAGTTCGAGGTGGTCTCGCCGTTCAAGCCATCCGGAGACCAGCCCCAGGCCATCGCCGGACTGGTGGAAGGACTTCGGCGGGGTGACCGCTTCCAGACATTGCTCGGGATCACCGGGTCGGGAAAGACCGCCACCATGGCCTGGACCATCGAGGCGGTGCAGCGGCCGACGTTGATCATCGAACCGAACAAGTCCCTGGCGGCCCAGCTGGCGGCCGAGTTGAAGGAGTTCTTCCCCCACAACCGGGTGGAGTACTTCGTCTCCTACTACGACTACTACCAGCCCGAAGCGTACGTTCCGTCTTCGGACACCTACATCGAGAAGGACTCGTCGATCAACGACGAGATCGATCGGCTCCGGCACGCCACCACGTCGTCGCTCCTGTTGCGTCCGGACACCATCGTGGTGGCCTCGGTCTCCTGCATCTACGGCCTCGGTTCTCCCGAAGAGTACCGGGAGCGCATTGTGGCCCTGCGGGCCGGTGAGGAGTTCGAACAGCGGGCGCTTCTGCGTCGGTTGGTGGAGATGCAGTACTCCCGGAACGACGTGAACCTCACCCGGGGCCAGTTCCGGGTGCAGGGTGACACCCTCGAGATCCACGCCGCCTACGAGAGCCAGGCCGTCAGGATCGAGTTCTTCGGGGACACCGTCGAGCGCATCCGCCCCTTTGACGTACTGACCGGCGAGATCGGCGCCGACATGGACGAGATCGTGATCTTCGCCAACACCCACTACGGGGCCGGGGACGAGAAGATGCGCCAGGCCATCCTCGGGATCGAGACCGAACTGCGGGAGCGGCTGGGTGAACTCGAAGGGGCCGGAAAGCTGCTCGAAGCCCAACGGCTGCGCATGCGGACCGAGTACGACCTCGAGATGCTGGCCGAGACCGGGGTCTGTTCGGGCATCGAGAACTACAGCCGGCATCTCGACGGACGGGCTCCCGGCGAGGCGGCCTACACGCTGTTGGACTTCTTCCCCGAGGACTTCCTGCTGGTGCTGGACGAGAGCCATGTGGCCATTCCCCAACTCCGGGGACAGTATGCCGGCGACCGCTCCCGGAAGGAGACTCTGGTGGACCACGGTTTCCGGTTGCCGTCGGCCATGGACAACCGGCCGTTGCGCTTCGAGGAGTTCCTCGAACGGACCGGCCAGACCGTTCTCCTGTCGGCCACCCCGGGACCGTGGGAACTCGAGCACAGCACCAACATCGTCGAGCAGGTCATCCGGCCAACCGGTCTGGTCGATCCCGAGGTGGACATCCGGCCGACCGTGGGACAGATCGACGACCTCCGGGAGCGCATCGATGCCACGGTGGCCGCCGGCCACCGGGTGCTGGTGACGACCCTCACCAAGAAGATGGCCGAGGATCTGACCGAGTATCTCGCCGAGAGCGGAATCCGGGTCCAGTATCTCCACTCGGACGTCGATACCATGGCCCGGATCGAACTGCTGCGCGAACTGCGCCTCGGCACCTACGACGTCCTGGTGGGCATCAACCTCCTGCGGGAAGGGCTCGACCTGCCCGAAGTGGCGCTCGTGGCCATCCTCGACGCCGACAAGGAGGGGTTCCTCCGTTCGACGTCATCCCTGATCCAGACGATGGGCCGGGCCGCCCGCAACGTGGAGGGCCGGGTGGTGATGTATGCCGACCGGGTCACGGACTCGATGACAGCCGCCATCAACGAGACCCAGCGGCGCCGGGCCCGCCAGATCGCCTACAACCTCGAGCACGGTATTGATCCGAAGACGATCACCAAGTCGGTGACCGACATCCTGGAGCGGGTGCGGGGCGAGGGGAGCGGCCTCACCATGATGGGTGGCAGCGGGGGAGGACGGTCGGGCCGGGCGAACAAGGGGCGTCAAGCCGGTGTGGACCCCCGGGCGCTGGCCGCCGAGATGGCCCGCGCCATCGGACCGGATGCCGACGAGATGTCGAGTCTCATCTACCGGCTCGACCAGGAGATGCAGAAGGCCGCCGAAGAACTCCGCTTCGAGGAAGCGGCCCTCCTGAGGGACGAGATCGCCGAGTTGCGGGCCCTGCTGAACCGGGACCCCGTCGACGGCGAGCCGCTGGCGTCGGTCCCTTCGGGCGCCGGAGACCTGACCGACGGATGAGTTCTCCGGCCGGTTCGAGAGGCCCCGGACCGGCGAACCGGCCGGTCAGGCGGGACCGGTAACCTCGGCGCCATGGCTGATCGTCTGGTGGTTCGTGGTGCCCGGGAGCACAATCTTCAGGACGTCTCGCTGGACCTGCCGAGGGACCAGCTGATCGTATTCACCGGCCTGTCCGGTTCGGGCAAGTCGTCACTGGCCTTCGACACCATCTACGCCGAAGGCCAGCGCCGCTACGTCGAGTCCCTGTCGGCCTACGCCCGTCAGTTCCTCGGCCAGATGGACAAGCCGGACGTCGACTTCATCGAGGGGCTGTCCCCGGCGATCTCGATCGACCAGAAGTCGTCCTCCCGGAATCCCCGCTCGACGGTGGGGACAGTGACCGAGGTCTACGACTACCTGCGGCTCCTCTACGCCCGGATCGGCAAACCCCACTGTCCGACCTGTGGGCGGCCGGTGGCCCGTCAGAGCCCCCAGATGATCGTCGACCGGATCCTCGGACTCGACGAAGGCACCCGTTTCCTGGTGCTCGCCCCGGTCGTCCGGGGTCGCAAGGGCGAGTACTCGGGCCTGCTGGACGATCTGGCCAAACAGGGTTTCGCCCGGGTGCGGGTGGACGGCGTGACGATCGAGCTCTCGGATCGGGAGACGGTGGATCTGGCCCGCTACGAGCAGCACACCATCGAGGTGGTGGTGGACCGCCTGGTGCGCCGGGACGACATCCGTCGGCGCCTGACGGAGTCGCTCGAGACGGCGCTGGGTTTGGCCGAGGGTGTCGCCGAGATCGTCGTGGTCGACCGGGACGGGGCCGAAGAAGAAGCCATCGTGTTCAGCCAGCACCTGGCCTGTTCGCACTGTGGCCTCAGTTTCGAGGATCCGTCCCCGAGGAACTTCTCGTTCAACTCGCCCTACGGGGCCTGCCCGGCGTGCACCGGACTCGGCACGAAGTTCGAGGTGGATCCCGAACTGGTGGTGCCCGATCCGTCGAAATCCCTCTCCGAGGGCGCCCTGGCGCCGTGGGCCGGGGCAAGGAGCGAGTACTTCTCGCGTCTGCTCGAAGCCGTGGCCGACCTCGGCGCGTTTTCTCTCGATGCACCGTGGGAGACCCTGACCAAGGCCCAGCAGAAGATGGTCCTGCACGGTGCCGGCAAGAACCAGGTCCACCTCCGCTACCGCAACCGCTACGGGCGCCAACGCTCCTTCCACTCCCTCTACGAGGGCATTGTGCCGTGGCTGGAGCGCCGTCACGGCGAAGCGGACTCCGACTTTCTCCGGGACAACCTCGAGGGGTATCTCCGCGAAGTGCCCTGCCCGGTCTGCCAGGGAGCCCGGTTGCGGCCCCAGTCGTTGGCCGTCACCGTGGGAGGCCACTCGATCCACTCGCTCTGCTCCCTGCCGATCGGACGGGCGGTGGATGTGGTCGGCTCGCTCGAACTCTCCGACCGGGACCACCTGATCGCCGACCGGGTCTTCAAGGAAGTCCAGGATCGCCTGCGCTTCCTGCTCGACGTGGGCCTCGACTACCTCACCCTCGCCCGGTCGGCCACCACGCTCTCGGGAGGCGAGGCGCAGCGGATCCGTCTGGCCAGCCAGATCGGCAGTGGACTGGTCGGCGTGCTCTACGTGCTCGACGAGCCCTCGATCGGTCTCCATCAACGGGACAACCAGCGCCTGATCGGCACCCTGGAGCGGTTGAGGGACCTCGGCAACACCGTGATCGTGGTCGAGCACGACGAAGAGACCATCCGCACGGCCAACCATGTGGTCGACGTCGGACCGGGTGCCGGCGAGCACGGAGGCCGGATCGTCCACTCGGGACCGGTGGCCGCCTTGCTGGCCAACACCGACTCCCTGACGGGGCAGTACCTCAGTGGCCGACGGTCCATACCGGTGCCCCAGGTGCGTCGCCCTGGGCACGGAACCGCCCTTCGGGTGAACGGGGCCCGGGAGAACAACCTGCAGAACGTCACGGTTTCGTTCCCGCTGGGCCAACTGGTTGCCGTCACCGGGGTATCGGGGTCGGGAAAGTCCACCCTCGTCAACGAGATCCTGCTCAAGTCGTTGGCGAAGCAGGTACACCGGGCCCGTGCCCTGCCTGGACTCCACCGCAACATCGAGGGTGTCGAACTGATCGACAAGGTGGTCGACGTCGACCAGGCGCCGATCGGACGCACGCCCCGTTCGAACCCCGCCACCTACACCGGCGTGTTCGACCACATCCGCAAGCTCTTCAGCGCCACCCAGGAAGCCAAGGTCCGCGGCTACCAACCGGGCCGGTTCTCGTTCAACATCAAAGGTGGCCGGTGCGAGGCGTGTTCCGGGGACGGGACGTTGCGCATCGAGATGCACTTCCTGCCCGACATCTACGTGCCCTGTGAGGTCTGCAAGGGAGCCCGCTACAACCGCGACACGCTCGAGGTGACGTTCCGGGGCAAGACCATCGCCGAGGTGCTCGACCTCTCCTGTGAAGAGGCGCTGACGTTCTTTGCGGCCCAGCCGCCCATCGCCCGCCACCTGCAGACCCTGGTGGACGTTGGTCTGGGCTACATCCGGCTGGGCCAGTCGGCTCCGACGTTGTCCGGCGGGGAGGCCCAGCGGGTGAAGCTGGCGACCGAACTGAGCCGCCGTTCGACCGGCAAGACCCTGTACATCCTCGACGAACCGACCACCGGCCTGCACTTCGAAGACGTCCGAAAGCTGCTCGATGTCCTCAACCGTCTTGTCGACCAGGGCAACTCGGTCATCGTGATCGAACACAACCTGGACATCATCAAGAGTGCCGACTGGCTGATCGACATGGGACCCGAGGGAGGGGACCGTGGCGGCCGGGTGGTGGCCGAGGGACCACCCGAGTTCGTCGCCACCGTGGCCGAGAGTCACACCGGCGCGGTCCTCGCCCCGATGTTGCAGGCCGCCGGAACCGTGGCCGACGACGTCACCAATGGGAAAGGTGCGCCGACGGGAACGGCGGCCAAGACCACCCGTTCGACCCGGGCCACCACCGCCAAGGCCAAGACGGCGAAGGACAGTGGCGCAAAGGCGAAGGCAAAGGCGCCGGCCAAGGCGTCGCCCGCCCGAAAGACGTCACGAGCCGCCAAAACCGGCGCCTGAGGTTCGAGCCCTGAGCCCCGTCACCTGAGCCCCATCACCTGGGCCGGGGGACCTGAGCCGGGGCACCCGAACTCCGCCGACGCAGGTTGCGCTGGCGCCAAATCCGGGGGAGGTCAGACCGTGGCCAGCATCCGCTCGAGGGCAACCCGGGCCCACTCGGCGGTTTCCGGATCGACCGTGATCCGGTTGTGCACCTCACCGTTCACCAGTCCTTCGAGGATCCAGGCCAGGTGGGCGGCGTCGATCCGGAACATGGTCGAACAGGGGCAGACCAACGGATCGAGCGAGACCACCGTCTTGTCCGGGGTCTCTTCGTCGAGCCGGTTGACCAGATGGATCTCGGTGCCCACACCGATGACGGCACCGGCCGGAGCATCGGCCACCGCCTTGATGATGAAGTCGGTGGAACCGACGAGATCGGCCACCTCCACCACGTCGTGGGCGCACTCCGGATGTACGACCACCAGACCACCGGGGTGTTCGGTGCGGAAGGTGTCGATGTGGTTGGGCCGGAACCGCTGGTGGACCGAGCAGTGGCCCTTCCACAGGAGCAGGGTGGAGCCCTTGATGGTGTCGGCATCGAGACCGCCGTCGACCTGGCGGGGGTTCCAGACCGCCATGTCGTCCTCGGTGTAGCCCAGTTGGTAGCCGGTGTTGCGGCCGAGGTGCTGGTCCGGGAAGAAAAGGACCTGGTCGCCCCGGCTCGGCGAACTTCCATCGCCCAGGGCCCAGGTGAGGACGGCCCGGGCGTTGGACGACGTGCAGACCACGCCACCGTGGCGTCCGACAAAGGCCTTGAGGGCGGCCGACGAGTTCATGTAGGTCACCGGAACCACCCGGTCCACGTCGACGAGCCGGGAGAGGGACTCCCACGCTTCCTCCACGGAGTCGAGATCGGCCATGTCGGCCATCGAACAGCCGGCGTTCAGGTCGGGCAGGAGGACCTGTTGGCGGTCGCTGGTCAGGATGTCGGCCGACTCGGCCATGAAGTGCACCCCGCAGAAGACCACGAACTCGGCTTCCTGCTGGTCGGCGGCGATGCGGGAGAGCCCGAACGAGTCCCCCCGGGCGTCGGCCCAGCGCATCACCTCGTCCCGCTGGTAGTGGTGGCCGAGGATGATCAGGCGGGAACCGAGTGTCTCCTTGGCGACACGGATCATCTCCTCGAGTGCTTCGGGTGTTGCCGATGAGTACCGTTCGGGCAGAGCCTGTTGTAGCCGCAACATGTTGGGTGGAGTCCCCTTTGAACTGCGCTCCGGTAGTGGCCGGCGGGGACAGCCTGGTCGCCCATCCGCGGGTATGTCGGCCCCGGTGCGGTAGATGTCGCCGGAGTCCAGGCCGGCGTGTCTGCAGTCTAGGCGGAGCGGGCTTCCCGAATGGTCGAACGGCGGAATGGTTCCGGTCATGCGGAGGCGGGGCACGGGGACGGTCGGGAATGATGTTCGCGGCGGTGAGGATTTCGGGCACACTGGGGCGTGGCCCTTCGACCGCCCACCGGCTCCATCCCCGAGTTGCCCGGCTCCTACCAGTTCTTCGATGCCGACGGCCGGGTGATCTACGTCGGCAAGGCAAAGTCGCTCCGGTCCCGCCTGAACTCGTACTTCCAGGATCCGGGCGGACTGCCCTACCGGACGGCCCAGATGGTGGACCAGGCCGACCACGTCGAGTGGATGGTGGTCAACTCCGAAGCCGAAGCCCTGGTGCTCGAGCACAGCCTGATCCAGCGCTTCCAACCCCGCTACAACGTGCGTCTGAAGGACGACAAGAGCTACCCATGGTTGGCCATCTCGGTGGACGATCAATGGCCACGGCCGGCCATTGTCCGAGGCCGCAAGCGCAAGGGGGTCCGGTACTTCGGGCCATACCCCAACGTCGGTGCCATCCGGGAGACCCTGGACCTGCTGTTGCGGTCCTTCCCACTTCGGACCTGCTCCGACACCAAGTTCAGGAATCACGTCCGGTTGGGGCGACCGTGTCTGTTGTTCCACATCGACCGGTGCTCCGGGCCGTGTGTGAACGAGATCTCCCACGAAGAGTACGACGGGATGGTGGCCGATTTTGTGACGTTCCTCGGCGGGGACACCGGTCCGCTGGAGAAGGAACTGACGGCCGCCATGCAGCAGGCGGCCAGCGCCCAGGAGTACGAACGGGCGTCACAGCTCCGGGACAAGCTCTCCGCCATCCGGGCGGCCGATGCCGTTCGGCAGATGGAGTTGGACCGTCCCGAGGATCTCGACGTCGTGGCGTGGTTCGGCGATGAGTTGGAGACCGCCATCCAGGTGTTCCATGTCCGGAGTGGCAAGGTGGTCGGCCGCCAGTCCAGCCTGCTCGAACGGGTCGAGGATCTGGCCGATTCCGAACTGTTGAGCCGGGTCCTCGTCGACCTCTACGCCGATCCACCGTCCGGTGTTCCCCGGGCGGTCCTCGTGCCGGTGGAACCTTCGGGACGCGAGGCGGTGGAAGACTTCCTCGCCGGGCGACGGGGTGGACCCGTCGAGGTCCGGGTTCCCCAGCGGGGACCGAAGCGGGACCTGATGGACACCGTGGAAAAGAACGCCCGCGAGGTGTTCCAGCGCCATCGCCTCCAGCGAATGGCCGACCACAACAGTCGGGCCCGGGCCCTGCAGAGTTTGCAGGAGGCGCTGGATCTCCCCATGGCGCCCCTGCGCATCGAGTGCTTCGACATGAGCCATCTCCAGGGCACCGACTACGTCGGCTCCATGGTGGTCTTCGAGGACGGTCTGCCCCGAAAGAGCGAGTACCGGCACTTCAGGGTGAGCACCGTGGACGGCAACGACGACTACGCCGCCATGGAAGAAGTGCTGACCCGACGGCTCATGGCCCTCATGGAAGACAGTCCGGAGTACGGAAGCCGACCTTCGGGTGCCGAAGAACCGGCCAATGGCGACGGACAGGTCGACGAGGGACAGGTCGACGACGGACAGGTCGACGACGGACAGGTCGACGACGGACAGGTCGACGAGGGTTCCGACGGTCCGCCCGAGGGCGGGGATGGCCCGTTGTCGTCCGGTGAGCCACCAGCCCGGCGTCGCCGGTTTGCCTACCCGCCCCAGTTGATCCTGATCGACGGTGGACTGGGCCAGCTCAATGTTGTGGTGGATGTGGTGGCCCGGCTCGGTCTGACCGACCGGGTGCCGTTGGCCTCACTGGCCAAGAGTTTCGAGGAGGTCTACCGCCCCGGCAGTTCGACGCCGATCCGGCTGCCCCGGCAGTCCGAAGCCCTCTACCTGCTGCAGCGGTTGCGGGACGAGGCCCACCGTTTTGCCATCAGTTACCACCGGAGTCTGCGGGGCAAGCGGATGACCATCGGAGCGCTTGACGGCATCCCGGGACTCGGACCCAAACGCCGGGAGCGCCTGGTTGCCACCTTTGACGGACTTCCCGGCCTGCGGAAGGCGCCGAAAGAGGTGCTGCTGGCCCTATCGTGGTTACCGGACGAGGTGGCCGAGGCCGTCTACGAGCGGGTGCACAATCCGCTCCCGGCGCCGGGTCGCCTCAACGGAGTGGCCCTCAAGGCCGCGCCCAGTGCGGGAGAGGAGTTCCTCGATGAGTGAGTACCTGGTGGTGGCGGGGATGTCCGGCGCCGGCCGTTCCACGACGGCCGCCACCCTGGAGGATCTCGGCTGGTTCGTCATCGACAACCTTCCATCCGCCCTGATCGGCAAGGTCTCCGAGCTGGTGAAGGGTGCGGGTTCGGAGATGGAGCGGGTGGCCCTCGTGGTCGGCCGAGGCGGTGGCGACCTCGACGACGTGCTACCGGCCGTGGACGGCCTGATCGACGAACGGAACCGGATCCGGATCCTGTTTCTCGATGCCGACGATGACGTGCTGGTCCGACGGTTCGAGGGAACCCGGCGTCGTCATCCCCAGGAGGGCAGGGGAGTGGTTGACTCGATTGCCGATGAACGGCGACTCCTCGCTCCGATCCGGGACCGGGCGGACATCGTGATCGACACCGGCGAGTTGAACGTGAACCAGTTGCGCAGCCGGCTGATGGAGGTGTTCGGGACCGACCAGACCACCACCATGTCGACGTCGATCCTCTCGTTCGGCTTCAAGCACGGACTGCCCCGTGACGTCGACCTGCTCTTTGACTGCCGTTTTCTTCCCAACCCCTACTGGGATGAGGCGTTGCGCCCCATGAGCGGCGAAGAGGACCCGGTGAAGGAGTTTGTTCTGACCCGACCGGAGACCGAGGCCTTTCTCGACAAGGTCGAGGACCTGCTCTGCCTGCTGATCCCGGCCTACGTGCAGGAGGGAAAGTCGTATCTGACCATCGCCCTCGGCTGCACGGGTGGCCGGCATCGTTCGGTGGCCATCGGCAACGAGATCGCCCGGCGTCTGGCGGCGCACGGTTTCGCCAACACGGTGTTCCACCGGGACATCGACCGTTGAGCGGGGGTCTTCGGGTTGTTGCCGTGGGTGGCGGCCACGGCCAGGCCATGTCGCTGCGGGCCATCCGGCACTACGCCTCGTCGATCACGGCGGTCGTGTCGGTGGCCGACGACGGCGGATCCTCCGGCCGGCTCCGGGACGCCCTCGGCATCATTCCTCCCGGTGATCTCCGGAAGTGTCTGCTGGCCCTGGCCGATCCGGACTCTCCGGCCGTTGATCTCTTCCGTTACCGGTTCCCCGAAACGGCCGTGGAAGGCCATGCCCTCGGCAACCTGATGCTGGCCGCCCTGTTCGCCGAGCGACCGTCGGTGATCGAGGCGCTCGACGCCGCCGGCCAGCTGCTCGGTGCCTGTGGTCGGGTGCTGCCCGCCACCCTGGCCAGCGTGACCCTGCATGCCGAGGGGCCACGCGGTCCCGTCGACGGCCAGGTGGCCGTCATGGCGGCCTCGGACATCCGTCAGATCTCCCTGCGGCCCGAACGGCCGGACGCTCCCGACGAGGTCCTCGAGGCCATCTCTACCGCCGACCAGATCATCATCGGTCCAGGTTCGCTCTACACCAGCGTGCTGGCCGCAGTCGCCGTGCCGGCGATCACCCAGGCCATCACCGAATCCGCCGCCCAGCGGATCTTCGTGGCCAACCTCCGGGCCGAGGATGCCGAAACCCGCGGCTATGACGTGGCCGCCCAGGTCGACGCCCTTGGCCGGCATGGCATCCCGGTGGACGTGGTGGTGTGTGACACTTCCCGGATCGACCTCGGCATGGTCGGCCCCCGGGTCGTCGAGGTCGCCCTCGCCCGCCGCAACGGCCTGGCCCATGACCCGGACCGGTTGTGGCCGGTGCTGGAGGCCCTTGACGGAGAACGCCGGGATCGGTCGGCCTGATCAAGCCACCTGATCCATCCGCCTGATCCGTCAGGTGCCATCCCAACCCTGTGGTCCCGCACCGCTGGTTCCTGTCCGGCCCGGTCGACGCGAAGACGTGCGCCGGGGATGGCGATGCCCTAGCGTGACGTCGCCTTGGGGTTTCCCGTGCCGGCCACGGGGACCGGATCAACGGATGTGGCATCCTGTGCTGCGGCCCGGTGGTCTTCCCGGTCGAGCCGGAGGAGAAGTCGTTCTGCCGGATTTGGCCTTAGAGGAGCACGGCGTGGTGAAATGGTCGGGGCCGAGACGGCGCCCAGAAAGAGCGAGGCACAGGCAGCGATGACAGTAAAGGTCGGCATCAACGGGTTCGGTCGGATTGGACGCAACTACCTGCGGGCCATCAAGGCCACGGGGGCAGACGTCGAGATCGTGGCGATCAACGACCTCACTTCGGCCGAGACGTTGGCCCACCTCCTTCGCTACGACTCGACCCACGGACGGTTCCCTGGAGAGGTGGGCGTGAAGGACGGTCACCTTGTGGTTGACGGCGCCACGATCCAGGTCCTCGCCGAGCGCGACCCGGCCGCCCTGCCCTGGGGCGAGATCGGTGCCGACATCGTGATCGAGTCGACCGGACTGTTCACCACCCGGGAGAAGGCCGCCGCCCACCTGGCTGGTGGCGCCCGGCGGGTCATCATCTCGGCTCCGGGCACCGACGTCGATGCCACCTTCGTGGTCGGGGTCAACGACAACGAGTACGACCCGGAGAAGCACGTCATCGTCTCGAATGCGTCGTGCACCACGAACTGCTTCGTTCCGATGGTCAAGGTCCTCGACGATGCCTTTGGCATCGAGAGCGGTCTCATCACCACCGTGCACGCCTTCACCAACGACCAGAACCTGCTCGACCTGCCCCACAAGGATCTCCGCCGGGGCCGGGCGGCCGCCATCAACATCGTCCCGTCCTCCACGGGAGCGGCCCGGGCGACCGGTGAGGTGCTGCCCAACATGAAGGGTCGACTCGACGGTTCGGCCCTCCGGGTGCCGGTGGCCGACGGATCGATCACCGACTTCACGGCCGTCGTGCCCGGATCGGTCACGGTGGAGCAGGTCAACGCCGCCTATGCCGCAGCCGCCGCCTCGGGTCCGCTGTCCAAGGTGCTGGTCTACACGGAGGATCCGATCGTCTCGTCGGACATCGTGGGTTCGCCGGCATCGTGCACCTTCGACGCCGGTCTCACCATGGTCATGCCGTCCGTGGGCGACACCACACTCGTGAAGATCCAGGGCTGGTATGACAACGAGTGGGGTTATTCGAACCGTCTGGTCGACCTTTCGCTGTTGCTCGGATCCCCGGCCGCCTGAGTCCGCCGAGTTTGCGCCGGATCCGGGACCTGCACGCCATGAGCCAACCGCCTGTCAATCCGCTCCTTCGGGGTGTCCCGCTGCTGGCCGACCTGCCCGACCTCGACGGACTGCGGGTCCTGGTCCGGGTCGATTTCAACGTCCCGCTGGGACGCCACGAGGACGGTTCGGTCTCCATCGAGGACGATTTCCGGATCCGGGCCGCCCTGCCCACTCTTCGACACCTCACCGACGGAGGGGCCCGGGTCACCGTCATGACCCATCTCGGCCGTCCGGACGGGAAAGTCGACGAGAAGTGGTCGCTCGATCCACTGCGGGGACGGCTGGACGAGCTGCTGCCCGGGGTCACCCTGATGGAGAATCTCCGGTTCTCCCCCGGGGAGACCGGAAACGACCCTGCCTTCGTCGATGGGCTCGTGCGGGACCAGGATGCCTACGTGAACGACGCGTTCGGCGTCTCCCACCGGGCCCACGCCTCGGTGGTGGGACCGCCGAAACGCCTGCCCTCGGCGGCGGGCTACCTGCTGGAGCGGGAACTCGAGGTTCTCGGTTCGCTGCTGGCCGAACCGGCCCGTCCGTTTGTGGCGGTCGTCGGCGGAGCCAAGGTGGCCGACAAGCTCGGGGTGATGCACGCCCTGATGGACCGGGCCGACGCCCTGATCGTCGGAGGTGGCATGGCCTTCACGTTCCTCGCCGCCATGGGTCACGACGTCGGGGGCTCGATGGTGGACCACACGAGGCTGGACGACTGCCGGGAGCTTCTGGCCTCGGGAGCCGAGATCTTCCTGCCCACCGACATCGTCGCCCTCGAGCCGGGAGCGTCCTTCGGGCCGGGATCAACCGCCGGCGAGGTGCGCACCATGGGGGTGGATCTTCCCGCCGGATGGATGGGCCTCGACATCGGACCCGAAACGGTGGCCCGGTTCGCCGGGATCATCGCCGGAGCCGGAACGGTGCTCTGGAACGGTCCGATGGGTGTCTTCGAGGACGCCCGCTTCGCCAGCGGAACCGCCGGTGTGGCCGGAGCGATGGCGGAGGCTTCCGGCTTCACCGTGGTGGGTGGCGGGGACAGTGCTTCGGCCGTCGAACACCTCGGTCTGGCCAGCCGGATCGACTTCATCTCCACCGGAGGCGGTGCATCACTTGAGCTCCTGGAGTTCGGAGACCTGCCTGGACTCGCCGCCTTGCGCGGGGCCCCGAACGCCCCCCGGAGTACCGTCTGACCATGGCCACCACCGAACGTCGCCCCCTGATCAGCGGAAACTGGAAGATGAACCTCGACCATCTCGAGGCCATCCACGCCGTCCGGAACCTCCACCTGCGGATGTCGGAGGCGGACGTCGCCAATCTCGATGTCTCCATCCACCCGCCGTTCACCGACCTGCGCTCGGTCCAGACCTTGCTCGAGGCCGACAGCGTGCCGGTGGCCCTCGGGGCGCAGGACACCGCCATCGAGGACTCCGGGGCCTTCACCGGCGAGGTCAGTTCGAAGATGCTGGCCCGGCTCCATGTGACGTATGTGATCGTCGGGCACTCGGAACGCCGGCGCTACTTCCACGAAGACAACGGCATGGTGGCCGCCAAGTACCGGGCCGTGCTGCGCAACGGCATGGTTCCGATCCTCTGTGTCGGAGAAACCCTCGAAGAACGCGAAGCCGGCCACACCCATGCCTTGTTGGCCGAACAGGTCGAGGCCACCCTGAAGGGGCTGGCCGCCGAGGTCGTGGCCCAGGGAGTGATCGCCTATGAACCCATCTGGGCCATCGGCACCGGGGAGGCCGCCACTCCTGAAGACGCCCAACGGGCCGCCGTCGAGATCCGGGCCACCGTGGAGCGCATGGTGGGTGAAGAAGCAGCCCGGCAGGTGAGAATCCAGTACGGGGGCTCGGTCACCGGGGAGAACGCCGAGGAACTGCTCAGCTGCGCCGACGTCGACGGGGCACTGGTGGGCGGGGCGAGCCTGCAGGCCGAGTCGTTCCTCGCCATCATCCAGGCGGCGGCCCGGCCGTATCGCTGAGGTTTGGTAGCCTTGACCAGTGACGTTTCGTTCCGGCGGTCTGTGACCGGGACATCGGAAAGATCGGAGTGGGGATGCTGACTGCCATCATCGTGATTCTTCAGGTGATCTGTGCCCTGTCGCTGATCTTCCTGATCCTCATGCACAGCGGCAAGGGTGGGGGACTGTCGGACATGTTCGGCGGTTCCGTCGGGGCGGCCACGTCCGGTTCCACCATGGTGGAGAAGAACCTGGACCGGATCACCGTCGTGGTGGCGGTGCTGTTCGCCTTCACCAACCTGATCCTCCTGATGCGCCTGCAGTGACCACCCCCGGCGGTTCGTCCGCCGAACCGCACCGCTCGCTTTCCCGGTGGTGGCGGCGCCACCGCACCCGATGGTCGTTGCCTCTGGTGATTGTGGCCGTGATCGTCGTCCTTGCCGTCATTGATCACCTTGGATCCCACCAGATCCGCCAGGTCGACCAGCCGGCTGCATCCGTTCTGGAACCGGCCACCAACGGAACGGTCTCGGTGGCGCTCGACCAGCCGTGGGAAGGATTCAACCCGAACACACCGGCTGGAGCGGTTTCGGCCACACCAACGCTCCTCGACCAGGTGCTGCCGAGCGCATATGTCATCTCGCCGACCAAACTGGTGCCGGTGGTGAACAGCGCCCTGCTTCTTTCGGTCGAGACCCTGTCCACGGCGCCACTGGTCATCCAGTACCAGATCAATCCCGCTGCAGTGTGGTCGGACGGCGTGCCGGTACGGGCCACGGACTTCATCTACGCATGGCAGTCCCAACGGGGAACCGGCGTGGACGTCAACGGACAGGCCGACGAGGTGGCGTCCACCCTCGGCTACCAGGACATCTCTTCCATCACGGGTAGCCACGGCGACGAGACGGTCACGGTGCACTTCACCCAGCCGTTCACCGACTGGCGGCTCCTGTTCAACCACATGGTCCCGGCCCACATCGCCGAAAAGGTCGGCTGGAACGAGGGGTTTGCCCGGTTCAGTCCGTCGGTGGACCTGTCGGCCGGTCCCTATGTCCTGAGCCAGGTCAGCGGGCGCGAGGCGGTGCTCAAGACCAATCCCCGATGGTGGGGGACCAAGCCGGTTCTCCGTCAGGTCAACGTCTTCTACGCCCCGACCAGTGCCGCCTGGACCGCCTTGTTGGGAGGGACGAACCAGTCGGTCGCCGCGCCCCGGTATGCCACGTCTGCAGCCATCAACGCCGCCTCGTCCCTGCCGAACACGGAGAGCACATCGGCCCAGTCGCTCGGCTTCGTCGAACTCGAGTTCAACCTGAGTGCTCCCACCACCGCCCGGACCGTCGTCCGGGAAGCCCTCGCCCACATGATCGACCGCACCGGGATCATCAGCCAGACCGTGGGGGTTGTGCAACCGTCAACCGGTCTGATGGATGACCACCTGGCCGTACCCGGGCAGACCCAGTATCAACCGTCGTCGGCCGCCAACAGCTACGCCGAGGTCGATCTCGCCACGGCCTCCACCTTGTTGAAGTCCGCCGGCTACACGCTGGCGGACAACGGGGCGTTCGAGAACGCGTCCGGCAAACCGCTCACCATCCGGCTGGCCGTCGAGGTGAACGACCCGTGGGTCGTGGCGACGGCCGGTGGGGTGGAACGGGAGTTGCGGGCCGCCGGAGTGTCGGTCGAGCCGTTCAACGTGTCCGGACCGGTGGCACTGGCCCAGGATGCTGCCGCCAACACGTTTGACGCCGCTCTGGTTGACCGGACGGCCAGCCCGTTTCTCACCGAGACGGCTCCCTGGTTCTCCCAGGATCCGACCCTCCAGGTGGGTCCCTACAGCCAGAACTGGAGCAACTTCAACGATCCCGGGGTCAACGTGTTGTTCCACCAAGCCTCTCGGGCCCTCAATCCCGATACCGGAGCCCTCGACTACGCCCAGGTCGACGACCAGTTGTGGGGCAACATGGTCGGCCTCCCGCTCTTCGTCGAACCGGGATTCGTGGCCGATGGCGTGCAGGTGGCCGACGTCACCTACAACCCGTCAGAGGACGGCATCTTCTGGAACCTACCCCTGTGGACGACGCTGGAGCCCCAGTCGACCAAGGGAAAGGCAACCGTCACCACCACGGCAACCGGCACCTCCTAGTTCGATGAGTTCATGGTGGTGGTCCCGTTGGGCTACCATGCTCTTCGCCCCGATTCCCAGATCGGAGCCACTTGTCGGAGTGGCGGAATAGGCAGACGCGCTAGCTTGAGGGGCTAGTGTCCGCAAGGACGTGGGGGTTCAAGTCCCCCCTCCGACACGCCTCAGTGGGGTGGTTCCCAGGTTTCGGGAGCCCCATCCAACGGAACTGCAGCACCCCTTCTGGCCGGCCGCAGCCTGGCTAGCAGCAGCCTGGCCAGCCGCAGTGGGCCAGACGGCCAGCGGAGACTCCTGGTCCCGCTTGCCCCCCTACCGTCCGGCTCCGCAGCAGGAGCGCATGCAGGCACCGCGCAACCGGGCACTGCGTACCCGGTTGCGCCACCGCCCTGGTTCTCTGATCGTGGCGACCCGCCGGGGCTACCGGTGGCGATTGCCCGTCCAGGCGACCACCCGACGGTCGATGGCATGCCTCGACCCCGACTCCCGAAGACCACCCGTGCTGGGACGCTGCGCGCCCGGCCCGGGGCGATGGGGTGCCAAACCAATGACAAACGGGGGAGTATCAATGAAGGTTCGCTGGATGAGACGAGCGGTGGTCGTAGGTATTGCGGCACTGATCCCGCTGATGGGCACGACGAATGCCGGAGTCGCCGGAGCTTCATCCTCTGAGGGCAGTTCGTCTCAGCAGCACTCGAGCCAGCAGAACGAATCCGAGGGATCGAACGGTCACCATGGCGATTCTTCCTCGCGCTGGGACAAGATCGTCGCCGGCGAATGGGTGGTTCCGACTGTCAACCTGCAGGCATATCAAGTTGGCGCCGACAGCAACCAGCGGCTCCTCGGCGCGTTCGAGAACTGGGACATCTTCACGATCCACAACGGCCAGTTCAGTGGTCCCACCCAGTCCGTAGTGTCCACCGAGGAGAACGGCGTCTGGGGCCCACCGAGTTTTCTCCCTCCGGCCACCATGAGCGGGAATATCTCCGCTGACGGACTGATATCGATGAAGATCACGCCGACGGACCCGACCATTCCGGTCTCCTACGTCACTGGCCACATGATCTTCGTTTCAGGACAGTGGAGGATGACGATGCAGACCATCCTCATCATCGGTGCCGGAATCGCCCCGTACGTATTGCAGTGGGCCAACATGACCAAGCTGCTCCCGGGGCAGACGGTTCCCGGCTCCCCTGACTTCACCGACCTGGGCAGCATGGTGAACACCGGGTTGTCGACCGATCCGCTCACCTCCCCCCAGGCGTCCTGGCTCTTCGCTACCGGATGGGCCGAGCGTGACTCGCAGCTCTACAATGGACGGCAGGAGACATTCAGGATCAACACCTACGACAACGGCTACTTCTTCGGAACGAGCACCGGCACCGATCCGTTCTCGGTGACCGGGACGGTGGCACCGGACAACAGTCTCTACTTGGTCTTCACCCTGCCCGACGGCACCATCATTACTCGCAGTGGAGCGCTCGTGGGGCTGGCCAACGGAGCTCGGATGTACTTCCACTCCTATTTCGGAACCCCCGCATACGGGGCTGCGGCTTATGTGCCCGCGGAGCTTCGCGATCAGCAGTACTGCGAAGTCATCCCCACTGTCGTCGGTGCCACCACTGCGACCAGCTACATCTACAACACCATCGGCTACAGCGAATGCCCTTCTGATCTGTTTGCAGCCTTGACCAGTGATGGGATCAACGCCGCCTACGGATCGGCATACAACCAGCGCAACGGCATTCGCTTCTGGACGATGGACAACTCGCTCGCCATCGCTGGCATCGCCACCACCGGTCAGACGTTCACCTTCGGGGGTCTGAAGATGGGGCTCCTCGGGACGCTCACCACCCCAGCGGGCCAGCCAACGGTCGGATCGTCCTTCTACACCCCCAACTTGGTAGACAGGAGCACGATCTTCACCTACTACGCCGGTCGTCCTGTGTTCGAACTGGTCGGCCCGGACGGATCGGTCTATGTCATGCAGTCCTACGCACAGATCAAGGACAAGACGCTCACCTACAGCCAGCTGCCCGCCCTCGGTAGCATGCTGACCTTGCCGGCAGGTTGGTCGTACCGGGCCCTCACGCTGACTAAGACTCTCGATTTGAACAGCAATGGCCAGGCCACTGTCGTGAACGACGACCCGTACAACTCGTACCAGAAGATCTGACGGAACGTCACGGCCTTACTCAGGCACCCATCTCGCCTGAGGTGCTCGGATCAACCCTCAAACTACAAAGCGGTGCTGGCCCACAGGGGACAGCACCGCTTTGGTGAACACCCATAGGCGGATCCCCGCTCGAGGCACTTTCCCGGGTGGTGAGGGTAGGGCCCCTTGCGTGGCCTCTGGATTGCGGCACTTGCGACCATTCGGCTGCAACTGACTCGCACCCCGCCATCGCTTGACACCCTTAGCTCTCATGTGTAGCATGCAAATACTTGGCTTGCTCCTCAGGTTTGGCACATAAAAGCCACCCGCTCTTCAGAAGCTGAGATTCCGCGGCATCCGCCCCGGAGTCCGAACGACGAGGGGGGCGACATGCGAGTTGCGAAGAGTTTGATGGTTGTGAGTATTGGGATCGGAGCCCTGGCAGTGGGGCTTCCGCTCGGACAGATGGCCTACGCAGATGGGGGTGGGACCCCGAGTTCGCTCCCAGGGGCCATGCCGACCAAGGACCTGTCAGGATTCGCCAACACCTACTGGTACGTGCCGACCCAGTACCTGCCGTCGTACCAGTACTCCACCAAGACATCACCAAAGGTGATGGAGGTGCCCGACCAGACGGTGTGGCACTTCACGTCCACTGACAACGGCTATCTGCACGGCTGCTCGTATCGTTCGGTCGACCTCGGGAAGACGTGGGCGCCGTCCACGATCGAAGGTTCGATCGCTCCGAACAACCAGGTGCTGATCGGCTTCTACGGCGAGCTCCTCGAGACATCGCCGGGAACGCTGGTGCAGTCCGGCCATCACACCTACTTCCAGATGCAGGTCTCCACCGGTCCGGTCGAAAAGGGCATCACCCACTGGGCGTACATGGCACAAGTCACCTCCCACGACTCCGCCTGGACCAACTTGCCGGGCACCGGAGGACAAGGGATCCCGACGGTCGACACCGGCTGCTGAACCGGAGCGCGATCGCGCACGGGTAATCCGCCCCGAACGCCTGGTCGGCGATCACCCACACCCCTGGATCGTGCGTGTTGCCAAGGCAGGAGATGGTGTTCGGCGCGATGGTGTGATGGGCGGCGCCAGCTACGGACCCCGCCATTTGACACCCGGCCATCCGGTGGCCGACACCTTGATCTTCACCCCGTGACGACGTGGCCGGCCACGATAGATCGCAGCCGTGCCGCAGAGGGATGTCCTCTTGGTCCAATGAATGCGACGGCTCTTCGCTCGACCGCGTCCACGTCGATCGGTGTGCCGGCCTGGACGATGCTGGCCATATCCACCCAGTCCTGCGGTCGGCCGAACGACATCTTGAACACGATGAGATCTTCCACAGCCAGAAAGGGCAACTCGCGGCGTTGGCCCCCGTGCAGATACGGCTTCACCACAGTTCTGCTGAGCACCGCTTCATGAAACGGATCGAAGACGAAGAAGAGGTCGAGCACCACGGTCTCGTCAGCCTGACGGAGTCGGATGCCGGCGGCCGGTAGGCCCCCACCCGAAGATGCCCCTTCCTCCCACCCGTGACCTTCGAACGAAGCCAGCAGACTCTCCCTCGACGCAAACGGGGTCGCCACGTTGAGGTCGACATCGACCGTGCCACGGGGCCGGGCGTAATAGGCCAGGGCCAGCGCGCCACCGAACGCGTGGGCCACGCCCGCTGAATTCAAGATGTCATCGACCTCGAGGATCACCTGGCCGATAGGCTTCATGGGGCGGCCGTGGATGCCCGTAGATCATCAGCGAGACCGAGTACTAGCTCGAGCTCTTGGGCTTGGCGTTCCGGGTCCAGCAGTTGCCTGCTTGACGTCGAGTCGTCCGATGCCGGCGCTCCGCCTGTGGCAGGTCCCGGTTCGAATTCCCAGGGTTGGTCGCCTCCGTAGACGAAGTCCGGCAGCGGACAGGCGAAGCGACGTTCGCCAGCCACCGCCTCGAGCAGATAGCCGCAGCCCACCACGATTCGGTTGAGCATGTCCACCGATGGCAGTTGGCGGTCGTTCTCGTAGGCGGACATATTGGGCTGATCGACCCCGATGATCTCGGCCAACTGGATTTGGGACAGTCCGGCCGATCGTCGAACCGCCTTGATGAACACGCCATAGGAAGGGGGCACGAGTCGATCTTAACATATTGATAACGATATAGTTTGGAGGGATAGCGGGCGCGTCTAGTAAATCGCTCCAAGCGGGTGGACCTCGATCACCCGGCCCACTGCCCACCGATCAGTAACACCTCCACATGCTGGGTGCGTGCACAGACGCCGTCCGACGGTTGAGCCTCTTGGACCCCGGGGACGACCATCACGCCGGCACCGGCCGGATACTCAGATCTGGTCGGGAGCGCGGGAGCGCGGGAGGTCGTGTCGGTCTGCTGTACGAGACGGGAGCGAACTTCCCTGTCGAGCGGATCGATTGCACCGTCCTTGGAGCGGCGACCATCCACAAGGCGGACTATTCAGGCACGCTGGAACTGAACGCACTCGATTCGCGTTGCGTGTGTCCAACGGACACGCGCTATCTCACGCACCGACTCCATGGAGCCACATGTTGATGGTCAAGTTGACCTGACCACCGAGGGCGGTAGTGCGATTGCCGGTCATCGTGGCCCGCCCCTGCGCATTGGCGTACACGCCGGTCCCTCCGATGATCGACAGCGTTCCGGTGAATGTCGTGATCGAGGTGGAAGGCGAATAGGAACCGTGCCCCTGGACCTGCATGCTCAGCACGCCGGTCGGGGTGGTCAGCGTCCAGAACCCCCAGCAGGGCCCACTGCCATTGACGTACTGCACGCTGGCGAGCCACTCCACCGAGGAAGCCTGGCCGTTGATCGTGGTCGGGCCCGTCAAGTCGTTCCAACCGTAGGTTCCGGTAAGGCCGGGGCCGGTGGTATGGAGAGTCTTCCCTTGAGAGGTGAGGCTCAACGTAAAGGCCGAGTGGACGACAGGCGTTCCACTGGCACTCGCCGAACCGGCCTGTGGGTTCAGCTCGAACATCCCGAGAGCCAACAGGCCCACCGTTGCTGCGATCATCCATCGGATCATCCTCATACCGAACATCTGCCCCTGCCTTGCCATCGTATTGCCCTCCTGATTGAGGGTGCAGGGGTAAAACTAACCTCAGATGCACTCCTTGCGTCAATGGTGGCCATACACAGTGGTGGAACGATCACGGGTGGTCCGGTGTGGCATTGGAGAGTCGAACGCCCACCTGGCCGCCGTCAAGAGGGAACATGGGTGGTGAGCCCTTGTCTACGACCCCGATGTCGTGGAGTCACTACGGTTGTGACTAGCCTTCGCAGGACACCGAACCCGCCATCGACCACGCCATAGAGGAGCACCCGTGACTGAAGCCTGGATCATCGACGCCTGCCGTACCCCCCGTGGAATTGGAAAGATCGGCAAGGGCTCGCTGGCCGAGTTCCACCCGCAGCTCCTGGGCGCCGCCGTGCTGCGTGCCCTCGCAGAGCGCAACAACCTGGAGACCGGGGATGTCGACGACATCATCTGGGGTACCAGCATGCAGGTGGGGACCCAAGGCGGCGACCTCGGACGGATGGCCGCACTGGATGCCGGCTACGACCTACGGGCCAGCGGCGTCACCCTCGACCGTTACTGCGGATCCGGCATTACCGCCTCGAGCCTGGCGGCCGCTCAGGTGATGTCGGGTATGGAAGACCTCGTGGTGGCCGGCGGCACCGAGATGATGTCGTCGTACGGCACCAACCGGTCGATGGTGGCCGGAGGGATGATCGACAGCGGAAACCTGCACCTGCGGGCGATCTATCCCCAGCCCAACCAGGGGGTGGCGGCTGACGCCATCGCCTCCATGGAAGGCATCCCGCGTTCGGCCCTCGACGAGTTGGCCGCTCTCTCACAGGCCCGGGCCGCCACCGCGATCGCCGAAGGCCGTTTCGACAAGAGCCTCGTTCCCGTCTTCCACGAGGACGGTTCGGTGGCGTTGGCCACCGAGGAGTATCCGCGTCCCGGCACCACCGTTGAGAAGCTGGCGGCTTTGCCGGCTTCCTTCCAGGTCATCGCCGACTACGAACTCGACGAACAGGGCACGACGTTCCGCAAGATGATCGCCCAGCGCTTCCCGGACCTGGTCATCGAACACGTCCACCATGCCGGAAATTCGTCGGGCGTGGTCGACGGGGCGGCCGCCATCCTGATGGCAAGCCCGCAGTATGCGAAGGACCATGGCCTGAAGCCCCGGGCCCGGGTGGTGGCCACGGCCAACATGGGGGACGATCCGACCCTCATGTTGAACGCCCCGGTGCCTGCCGCCCGCAAGGTGCTGGCCAAGGCGGGCATGACGGTCGACCAGATCGACCTCTTCGAGGTGAACGAGGCTTTTGCCGTGGTGGCCGAGAAGTTCATCCGGGATCTCGATATTGACCGGGAGAAGATCAACGTCAACGGGGGAGCGATGGCACTGGGTCATCCAATCGGCGCCACCGGTTCGATGTTGATCGGAACGGTGCTTGACGAACTCGAGCGTCAGGACAAGCAGTTCGGACTCGTCACGATGTGCGCCGCCGGCGGCATGGCGCCGGCCGTCATCATCGAACGCATCTGACCTCCTGCGTCGACCAGCCAGAGAGACCTCAGCGGGCTGAAGGGTCCGAATCCGGCGGGCCGTCGGTTTTTCTTCCGGAACCGGTCAGGCCGATTCGACGATGACCTCGGTGG
>CAITPI010000005.1 GCA_903894295.1 uncultured Acidimicrobiaceae bacterium | reverse complement strand
TTGGCCGGGGTGACCTTGAGGGTCGGCAGGTCACCCCGGGAGACGGCATCCCCGAAGGGGTAGACCGCTCCGTTCGAGGCCAGCAGGTAGTAGCCCAGTCCGGTCGGGGTGAGCGCCATGGCCACGACCGGCTTGGCCGGCTTGATTCCGGCTCCGGGCAGACCGCCCCAAAAGACGGCGTCTCCGAACGTGTGCACCGATCCCGTGCCGTCCACCAGGTAGTACCCCAGCCCGGTCGAGGTCACTGCCATGGCCACGACCGGCTTGGCCGGAGTCACGCCGGCGCTCGGCAGACCGCCGTGCCACAGGGCATCGCCGTAGTTGAGGACGGCTCCGTAGCCGGTGAAGAGGTAGTAGCCCTTTCCGGTGGCCGACACCACCAGTCCGGCGGTCTCGCACCGGGTGGCCGGTGACGGACAAGGGGGTAGCGGTGGTGGGGGCGGTGACGGCTTGGCCGAGGTCCAGCACGGTTCGTTCATTTCGGCCGTCGAGTTGTCGACGGCCAGGGTGGTCGTGCAGGTCGGATCCACTGTCCACGGCGGCACGCAGGCCACCACCCGGCACCGGATCCGGCCGATGCAGCTGACCTGCTGGTTGCACTGGCCGTAGCGGAACTGGAAGCAGTTCGTCACGTATGAGTTGCAACCGTTCGGTCCACAGCCACACGTCTCGCCGTCGCACGAGGGTTCGCAGAATCCCCAACCGTTCCCACAACCGGTCGTGCAGTTACACGAGGCGTGGCAGTCCATGTAGTAGCGGGGCCCGTTGCCGCAGTAGGTCGAGTTGTCGGCTTTCCACCAGCCTCCCATGATCGACCCTTCGGGACACCAGTTGTAGCCACCGTTGATCGAACAGCAGAACTCGGAAAATCCGGCGCAGCACTTCGAACCGCAGTTGCACGACGTCCCGACACAGGTACAGATCGCCCCATAGGCGGTCCCCGGCCGCAAGGCGAGATCCAAACCGGCACCAATGGCCACCGCACTCCCGGCATACGCCGAGCGGTTGATGAAACTCCGTCGCGACACCCGGGTTTCCAGGAAACCGGCCGCCCGTTCCACCAGACTCATGACACCGCCTTTCGATGCTCGATACCCACGTCGGCCCGCACCGCTTCCAACCGGGCGAGGGCCACCAGCACCAGATAGGCCAGCCACGTGGCGACGGCGCTGGCCAAAAGCAGGGCCACACCGTGGGCCGGCTGGCCCGCCAGCTGGGTCCAGAGCCAGCCCCGGCGAGCATCGGTGGCCACGGCGACAGCCGAAACCAGAAGTGCGAGGTTCACCACCAGATGGAGCCCGGTCGCCGGAGTGTCGGGGGTGCCGAAACAGCCACACGTGGCCAAGGGACCCCCGACCTTGCGGGCATAGACCACAACACCGCAGAAGACCAGATACGACAGCCCCACCAGTCCGGCCGTCACCTCGCCGGGCCAGAGCAGGGCGAGGGCGCCGAGCACCGCTTCGCCAGCCGCACCGACCCGGATCAGTGGTTGGAGGACGCCAATGGGCAGACGCAACAACGGCACGAGCGCCCGGGCGGTATCGGCCGGCTCGATGGCCTTGGCCACACCGGCGATCACCAGCAGCAGCGAGCCGACCAGGTAGGGGCCGATCAGTTCCACGGCGCGCCCCCGACAGGACCGGCCGAGGCCGGCTCGATGGCAAGGCCCTCGACCAACCGGTTGACGACCGGCACCAGGCGGTTTCGCCGGGCATGGTTGCCGATCACCGAGTAGAAGGTGAACGGACGTCCACCCTCGGTGAAGAACCACTGGGTCCCGGCGTGACCGGCGAGGCCCCGGCGCAGCACGTAGGGCTTGAAGTCATCGGGTCCGAAGCGACGGGGCCGACCCTGGCGGGCAAAGAGGGGTGCGGAAAGGCTCTCCGGGCCGTACTCGAACAAGACGGCGAACACGTCGTTCGGCCCCATGAGGGTGACCGCCCCGCTGCCGAAATCTCCGACCTCGGAAGGAAGGGGGAACGTGGCGAAATGGGCCACCGGCAGGGCGATCTCGCCTTCTCCGGGCGTCCGGCGGAAGATGCGGCCTTCGAAGCCTTCGGGAAGCGCCGCCGAGATGCCGTGGGCCGACAGGTGGGCCATCTCAGCGACCGGCCCCGGCGTCCGGCGTGCCGGCCGGATCCCGACCGGTGGCGTTGCGTCCGTAGAGATCATCGAGGCTGGAGGGATAGAGGCTCGGGTCGCCGGGCAGGATGCCCGCTGCCTGCAGTTCGGCGTCGTTGGCCCGTTCCCGGGCCGGGCCGTCAAGACCGGCCGCCGACGGACGGCCACGGCTCCCCGACGTGCCGCGGTCTCCGAGATCGAACGGGGCCACATCGATCTGGGCCCGACGCACCAACTCGGCCACCTGGGCAAACTCGTTGGCCACTCCTTCGCCGATGCGACGCCCCGTTGAGCCGTCGACCAGGACAAAGAACGGCGATCCGGGGATCTCGTACTCCTCCCACGCAGCGGTTGACATCAACACGTCAAGACCCGGCGATGCCTGGGCGGCCACTTCGGCCCGGATTTCGAGTTCGGGCCCCTTGGTCACCACCACCAACCGGGCCCCGGAGGGCAGTCCCAACTGCTCCGGGGAGCGGAACGCCCGCCAGAATCCGGCGCACGAAGCGCAACCCGAGGAGAGGAAGGCCAACAGGGTCAGATGGTCGCTGCTGGCCGGGGCGACCGCCAGGGCATCGCCGTCCGGCGTGACTCCAGCCAGGTCCGGTGCCGACGTCGAGTTGCGTTCGGCCGGAAGTGCGGTCCCCATCGTGAAGGGAACCGGCACCGGCGCCGAGGCGGCGTGCTGGTGCGACGCCTGGCCCCCGGCCGGGTCGCCGACGCCGGCTCCGAGGTCGTGCAGGGCCTTCAGAATGTCGGCGTGGCTGCGCAACAGCCCGGCGACCAGCACACCAAGCAGTACGACCACCACGCACAGGATTAAAGCCAGGGCAACCACGACACTCCTTGGGATCCCGTCCGAACCTCGTCGGGCATCCGGACTCGGACCAATCAGATCAGCCCCAACCGTACCCGTTGACGGCCGGCATCGTCCGCCACCGAGGAATCCGATTCCGACGTCTATCCGGCCCGGTCGGGTACCACCGCCTGGATACCTGGCCGGTTCCCAACGGTGGCAGCCGGAAACACCGTGGCCCGACCGGAAGGGTCAGCCCTGTGCTTCGGCCGCCGCCTTGGCTTCGGCAGCCTTGCGGTAGGCCTCGAGCTGGTCCAGCAGCGGCATCCGCTCCTGACCCACCGTCGAGTCGAGCCGGGCGGCGATCTCTTCGGGCGTCCACCGACCGGCGGCGTACATGGCCCGCACTTCGCGGGGCTGGTTCCACACGGCGATCTTCGGTCCCACCGAGGTGTAGACCTGTCCGGTCACGTGCCTGGCCTGGTCGGACAGCAGGTAGACCACCAAGGGAGCCACGTCTTCCGGATCTCCCATCTCGGCCAGGTCCATCGGCACGTTGGCCGACATCCGGGTACGGGCCACCGGAGCCACGGCATTGGCGGTGATCCCATACCGGTTGAGACCGGCCGCAGCCGACCGGACCAGTGAGACGATGCCGCCCTTGGCGGCGGCGTAGTTGGCCTGTGCCACCGAGCCGGCGAAGGCGCCCGAGGTGAACGCCACCAGCGATCCGCCTCCCTCCTGCTTGCGCATGATGGCCGCCGCCGCCCGGAACACGGTGAAGTGGCCCTTCAGGTGGGTCTCGATGACGGCATCCCACTCGTCCTCGGCCATGTTGAACAGCATGCGCTCCCGCAGGATGCCGGCCACTGCCACCACACCGTCGATCCGTCCCCATCGGTCGATGCCGGTCCCGATGATGCGCTCGCCACCCGCCAGCGTGGTGACGCTCTCGGCGACCGAGACGGCCTCGCCCCCGGCGGCCTCGATCTCGGCCACCACGGCGTCCGCCACTTCGCTCTTCGGGTCCTCCCCGGCCAGCCCCACTCCGATGTCGGCCACGATCACCCGGGCGCCCTCGGCGGCAGCGGCGAGGGCCACCGCCCGTCCGATTCCTCCGCCGGCGCCGGTGATGGCGACGACCTTGCCGTCCAGAAACGTACCCATTGCTCTCTATCTCCTACGTTGTCGTCCTCGTCGGACCGTCGTGGCCCGAACCTCCGGGCGGAACAAACCTACGTCACGACGGAGGCTGGTTGACCCAATACAAGAACCTGTTCTAGCGTCCCGGACAGCGGCGCGCCACCTCTGGCTGCCCGCCACTTCGAACCAGCGTCGGACGACACAAGGGAGAACTGCACATGGGAGATCTTGGATTCTGGGCATTGGCCCACGAGAACCCGGACCATCTGGCCCTCGTGGCGCCGGACGGCACCCACCACACCTCGAAGGAACTGCTGGAGCGGTGCAACCAGGTTGTCCACGGTCTACGGGGCCTCAACCTGCAGCCCGGAGACGTTGTCGCCACCCTCTTGCCCAACTGCACCGAGATGTTCGAGATGTACCTGGCGGCCCTCCAGGCCGGCTGGCGACTGGTTCCGATCAACCACCACCTGGTCGGACCCGAGGTGGCCTACATCCTCCGCGACTCCGGGGCCAAGGCCTTCGTGGCCCACGAGCGGTTCGCCGACATCGCCCTCGATGCCGCCGAAGAGGCCGAGATGGCTTCGTCCATCTGTTTCGCGGTGGGCGAGATCCCCGGATTCGGCAGCTACGAGCGCATGCGCAACGGTCAGCCGGTAACGGACCCGGAAAACCGCACCATCGGCGACGTCATGAACTACACCTCGGGGACCACCGGCAATCCCAAGGGTGTCTACCGCCCCCTCTCGGGCCAGACCCCGGAGGAGGCGGCCCTCAGCCAGTCCGGGATCCTCTTCCTCTTCGGCATCCAGCCCCAGGACGACAACGTCCACATCGTGGGCTCTCCGCTCTACCACACGGCCGTGATGCGCTTCTCGGGAGCGTCGATCCACCTCGGCCACACCATCGTCCTCATGGACAAGTGGCTGCCCGAGGAGATGCTCCGGTTGATCCAGGAGTACAAGGTCACCACCTCCCACATGGTGCCCACCCAGTTCCACCGACTGCTGGCCCTGCCCGAAGAGACCCGCAACACCTACGACGTGTCGTCGCTGCGTCACATGATCCATGCGGCCGCCCCGTGCCCGGTCGACGTCAAGCACAAGATGATCGGGTGGTGGGGTGACGCCATCGACGAGTACTACGCCGCCTCGGAAGGCGGTGGCACCCTCGTCACCGCCCAGGAGTGGCTGCAAAAGCCGGGCACCGTCGGCAAGGCGTGGCCGATCAGCGAGATCGCCATCTTCGACGACGAGGACAACCGGATCGAGGAGCCGAACGTCATCGGCACGGTCTACATGTCGATGCAGACCGGAGACTTCGAGTACCACAAGGACGAGAAGAAGACGAAGTCGAACCGGATCGGCAAGTTCTTCACCGTGGGTGACGTCGGACTCATCGACGAAGACGGCTATCTCTTCCTCCGCGACCGCAAGATCGACATGATCATCTCCGGCGGAGCCAACATCTACCCGGCCGAGATCGAAAACGTGCTGCTCTCGTGCCCGCTGGTGGGTGACGCCGCCGCCTTCGGCATCCCCAACGACGACTGGGGCGAGGAGGTCAAGGCCGTGGTCGAACCGGCCGAGGGCCAGGTGGCCTCCGATGCCCTCGCCGCCGAAATCCTC
>CAITPI010000004.1 GCA_903894295.1 uncultured Acidimicrobiaceae bacterium | reverse complement strand
GGCCGGGCCGGCGGGCTGGCCGCCATCCTCTTCGTCCCGACCGGATATTCGACCTCGTATGGACCGAACAACGCCGGATGGCCCGTCATGGGCAAGGGCACCGGCTCGACGATCAACTCCACCTGGTTCCAGGGTCTGGCCAAGACCTCGTCCTCTTTTGCGATCTCGGCCGCCACCGGCTTCACCAACGGCACCGGCACCATCCCCTGCGCCAAGGCCGGCACCAACTTCCCGACCCGTGGCACCCTGCTCGTGACCACGGCGGCCGGATATGCCATCGTCACCTACACCGGCATCAACGCCTCCGGGACCAACTTCGTCGGCTGCACCTGCGTCTCCCCCGGTTCCGACGTGGCGGCCGGAGCCGATGTCGTCGACTACACGCTGCTCATGCCCGGCACCACCCAGAACGCCGCCCTCAACGCCTGCCTCGACGATCTCGTGGCCCAACTGGTCTTTCTCGACAGCCACAACCTGGCCGCCCTGGTGCGCATTCTGTGGGAGCCCAACCAACCCAAGGCCTCGACCGTGGCCTGGTTCGTCGGCACCCCCGTCTCCTACTACCAACTGGTCTGGAAGTACTTCTGGAACTACGTCACCGGAACCGCCGCCAGCCTGCCGGTCGGTGGGGCCGATGCCAGCCTGGTGACCGCCCCCCAGGCCGTCGTAACGACCGGAACCACCTGGGCCGGCAACCCCAAGCGGCCGGTCCACAACGCACTGTGGATGGCCACCCTGCTCGGCGGCAAGAACTCGTTCGGGGCCGGGGACGTGGTGGCTCCCGCCGGCTACGTGGACGTGGCCGGATTCGACTTCTTCACCACCAACCCGGCCACCTGGAACACCCTGCAGTCCACCCCGGGCGGTCAGTGGCTGAAGGCGGTCGAGTACTACTGGGGATCCGACCCCCAAAACGCCATCGTCGGATTCAGCGAGACCGGCCTCAAGGCGGCCGGGGGCACCGCCACGGCCTGGAATGCGGCGTTTGCCCAGTATCCCACCGCCTCGCCGCCGCATGGACCGTCGTTCTTCATCTCCTGGTCCGACCAGGGATCCACCCAGAACTCCATCAAGACCTACAGCCCGGTCACCCATCCGGACTTCGCCACGTTCTGGAACAGCGGGAACCTGACCAACCTGAAACCCGGGGCGTGGCCCATGGCGCCCCAGAGTTCTGTCCGGCTCGTGTTCTGATCCGGTTCCGTTCTGCCGATCCGTCCCACCCCATTCCTACCCGTCCCGGCCGGCCCCCTCGCTGGTCGGCCGGGGGAGGTTTCCGGTGCCTGCCCCCCACGCCGGCAACCGGCCTAGTCTGATCATGGTCACCGTTCCGGCCGGATTCGGTCGTGACGGTCACCGAGAGCGGACCAGAACCAGGAGGTGCCTGATGATCACCGAACTCGCCGGTCTTCCGCCGGAGATGACGGGCTTCCACATCGCCGGCCGGGTCAGCGCCACCGACTACCACGACGTGGTGATCCCTGTCGTGGCCGAGGCGGTCCGCACCGGCGTCACCCGCTTCCTGGTCGAGATGGAGAGCTTCGACGGGATGGCCCTCGAGGCACTTCGGGAGGATCTCGTGATGGGGATCGAACACTTCTCGGACTTCACCCGGATCGCCCTCGTCACCGACATCCCCTGGGCGCACCACCTGGCCGACCTCTTTGCCTGGCTGAAGCCGGGTGACTTCAAGTACTTCCCCCTCGACGGCCGGGACGAGGCCGTGGCGTGGCTGTCCGCCTGACCGGGGGATCCATTCCGCCCACCACACCGCCTGACAGCCGCATTCCCGCCCCATGACGGCACCGGGGACCTCCCCACTACACTGAGGCCGTCGGATGTGGCACCGGAGGCTCACCGGCCTCCCGGTGGCCAACTTCCCGTCGCCGGTTTCCCCACCGTCTTCCCCCGGCATTCCAACCTGTCGTTCCACCCCTTCTCCACCAAGGATTCCTGCATGTCGTCACTGGCCGAACTCATCCACCACCGCCGGCGCTGGATCGCCCTCATCGTGGTCTGTTTCGCCATGTTGATGAACACGTTGGACCAGACCATCGTGAACGTGGCCCTGCCCACCATCCAGCGGGACCTCCACTTCACCCAGGCCACCCTCGCCTGGGTGATCGACGCCTACCTCATCACCTTCGCCGGAGCCCTGCTGCTGGCCGGCCGGCTCGGTGACCTGGTCGGTCGCAAGAAGGTCTTCCTGTTCGGCGTGGGCCTCTTCACCCTGTCCTCGTTCGCCTGTGGGGCGGCCAACAGCCAGGCCCTGTTGATCATCGCCCGCTTTGCCCAGGGCCTCGGGGCGGCCCTGTCCTCGTCGGTGATCCTCGCCATCATCGTGGCCGACTTTCCCATCCCGACCGAGCGGGCCAAGGCCATGAGCTCCTACATCATCGTGGCCGTCGGAGGCGGTTCCCTCGGACTCCTGGTCGGCGGGTCGGTCACCCAGGCCCTGAGCTGGCACTGGATCTTCTTCATCAACATCCCGATCGGCATCGTCACCTTCGTTCTCGGGGTGATCCTCATCGACGACAACGTCGGCCTCGGGATCCGGGACGGCGTCGACGTGGGTGGCGCCATCCTCAGCACGGCCGGCCTCATGCTCGCCGTCTACGCCATCGTGGGCTCGACCCGGAACGGCTGGGGATCGCCGCTGACCTGGGGCACCGGGTTGGCCGCCGTTGTGATCCTCGGTGCCTTCGTCCTTCTCGAGCGACGCCTCACCCATCCGATGATGCCGTTCCAGGTGTTGAAGGCGAAAGGCCTGCTCACCTCCAGCCTGATCCGGGGGCTCATGGTGGTCGGCATGTACTCCACCTTCTTCATCGGCGTGCTCTACTTCCAGCACGTGCTCGGCTTCAACCCGGTGAAGACCGGCCTCGGCTTCCTGCCCCAGACGTTGATGGTGGCCGTGATGTCGGCCGGGATCACCGTGCGGGTCATCAACCGGTTCGGGGCCAAGAACACCGCGGTCGGAGGTCTCGTGATCCTGGCCGTCGGCCTGGTTCTTTTCGTCACGGCCGACATCCACACCCACTATTTCCCGCAGATCTTCTTCGCCGTGCTGCTGATCGGCTTCGGCGCCGCCAGTGCCTTCACCCCGCTGCTCACCATCGCCCTGACCGCCGTGCCGGCCCAGGACGCCGGGATCGGCTCGGGCATCGTGAACGTCTCCCAGCAGGTGGCCGGCGTCCTGTCGGTGGCCATTCTCGGCACCGTCTCGGCCAGCCACACCACCTCCCTGCTGGCCTCCGGCTCGTCGGCCATCGACGCCGAGTTCGGTGGCTACCACCTGGCCTTCATGGTGGCTCTGGCCAGCGTCGTGCTGGCCTTCGTACTCAGCATCTTCCTGCTGCACCGCACGCCGCCGGGCGAGGAGCACCATGGCGGTGACCACCGCGCCGAGGAACGCCGGTTCGAGGCCGAAGCAGAAACGATGATCGCCGAGATCATGTAGCGAGCCGGGCCGCGTTTCCAGGCCCATGGTTTGGGCCCTGCGTGCGGGCCCTCGACCCCGGAACCCGGGCGCGGACCTGCATCCACGGCAACCGTCTGGGTCCCGTCAGGGATTGTTCACGGTCACCGGGACCGGGGCACAGGTGGCGCTCACGCCGGTCGGGCTGACGGCGACACAGGAGATCCGATAGGGGGCATTGGGCGCCGACGTGGTGGTCCACGCCCCGAGCCATCCGAACGACGTGGACACGGCGGCGACGGAGATCTGTCGGTCACCGGGGCCGGTGACGACGAAGCGGACGTGGGCGGCGGGTACTTCGCCGGTCGTGGCGACCACCATCCAGACCGCACCCCGGAGTTCGGCACCGCGCTTCGGCTTGACCACACCCACCCGGGGTGCCTGGTGGTAGGTGGAGAGGGGCAGGACCTCGGTCCCGAGGAACCGGTCATGGCGAACGACGGCGAAGAGCGATCCCCGGGCCGTCACCAACTCGCGGTCCCGGGCCGCCTGGTCGGAGTAGACGAAGACCGTGGTGCCCCCGGTCAGTGGATACGGATACCGGGCGTCCACCTGGGCCACCAGTTTGGCCGTCTCGGTGATGTCCGGACCGAACTCGGTGGCCAGTTCGGACTGCGAGGCCCCGAATCCGGCAACGGCGAGCACCACCAGCACCACCGCACCGGCCGCCGTCGCCATTCCTGTTGACAGACGCCGGGTGAGAATCTCCCCGGTGGCCCCGACGGCGAGGGCCAGCCCGGGCAGGGCGAAATCGACGTAGTAGGGATCGGGGGCGTGGTTCACGAGGAAGACCACCGGCAGGGTGCCGAGGACGAACCAGACCAGGCCGGCCACAACCACCTCGTGCCGGCGGATGATCGCCCAGCCGAAGACAGCGAGCAGGCCGGCTGTCACGGCCACCACAAGTTCGACCGGCAGCGGGGCGTAGTAGTGGGAGAAGTCGACCGCCCGCATCACCAGCACGGTGAAGTTCGTGAAGGCGTGGGCACTGACCTGCTGGTGATATGGGCCGGGGGGATTGCCGACGCCGGAGCCGGCCCGGAGGACGAGGTAGCCAACGGAGACCACCCACAACGGCACCGAGCGTTTCCAGGCGTCCCGGAACGTGCCGGTTGGCCGGACCCGGGCCAGCACGACGAAGACGGCCGGGGCCACGATGACGACTTCGCGGGTCAGCAGGCCGGCCAGCAGGAGCAGTCCGGCCCCGCACATGCGGAGGAGACCCGGACGCCCGCCCATCAGCAGCAACATCGCCCCCAACGCACAGGCCACCGCCAGCGGACTCGAGGCCGCCGCCGTCCAGGCGATGGGATAGGCGTTGCCGGCCGCCAGCAGGGTCACGACCCCGGCCAGTACGGCCCCCCGGGCGAGCCCGACAGCCCGGGCCACCCGCCAGGTGAGCACCCCCACCAGGAACACCACGGCCATGGTGGCGAGGTGGAAGACCAACGGGTGGATCCCACCCACCGCCGAGAGCAGGGCGAACCAGACATAGAGCATGGGCCGGTAGATGCCGGTGCCGGGATCCCAGATTGACGAGTGCCACCACCCGGGATACTCCACAACCCTGAGGTAGCCCCAGTCGTCGTCAAAAAACGGTCGGCGCAGGGCGGCGGTCCACGTGACGACGAAGACGGCCACCACGACAACGGTGCCGAGCACCACCGGCCATCGACGCGAGTTGGACGCTTCCACCAGAGGATGGCCCGGGTCTCCGTCGCCGTGATTGACCACCGATCCAGCCTACCGACGCCCGAAGCGGCCCGGTAGGTGCCGATGGTCCTCGCCACCCGGCAACCGGCTCAGCGGCCGAGCACCATGGCGTCGAGTTTCAGGCCGGTCGGCTCACCCCGCTTGAAGACCCGGTAGCCGATGAGCACCAGGGCCGGTGCCACCCAGAAGTCTCCGCAGATCCACAACACACCGGCCCCGAGCCGCTGCTGGTGGAAGGCGGTGACCGGTCCGTACATGTCGACCGGCATGGAGTACCAGGCGACCTTGGTCATCACCCCCATGGCGATGGCCAGCACCAGCATCTCGAAGGCGGTGGCCACCACGGCGGCCACCTGGAAGGCCGGGGTGGCCTTGGGTCGCCGGGGATAGGAGGAGAGGATGATCCGCCAGAAGAGGACACCGACGATGATGAAGCTCGGCGTCATCAACCAGTCCATGACCCACTCGTTCCACGACGCCCAGTTGAAGACGGCGCTGATGTGCCAGAAGATCATGGTGGCGTTGAACAGGACCACCGAAACGAGCGGGCTGGTCAGCTTCCGGACCACCCCACCGAGAAGTTTCCCCATGGGCGAGACGTAGTACCAACGGAGCAGACGCCGACGACGGGTCACCCCGAAGGCGAACCACAGCGGCACCAGTGGCGCCCCGGCCACCAGCAGCGGCGGGAGGAAGAACATGTCGAAGACGTGGACCACCATGTGGACCAACAGGGACTGCATGGCCCACTTTTCGGTCGGACCCGACGCCAGGAGGGCAAGGGCGACAAGGCCGACATCGAGCAGGATGCTGCGCCGGAGCGTCGCCCGTCGCAACGTTGCGCCCTGCCGTTTCGCCAGGGTGCGCCGACCCCGTTCGTTCAACAGCGCGACCACCAGTGCCACCACTGCCACCGGGCTGAGATGCCAGTCGGCCGGCATCGTCATCACGTAGGCCACGAGGTGGATGCCGGTCACGACGTTCCCCCCTCCGGACCCTCAAAGGCCTGCCACGAACACCCGGTGGACATGAGGGCCGACCGGAATGTCCGTTCCGGCAGATTGCCCGTCGCACGTTGCACCGTCATACCCATGACTCTAATCACGCCGGATGCCTTCCCTCCCCTGCCACACCTTCGGTCCAACCCCCTCATGGCGCATCCTCCGGCGAGGACCAGCGACACCGGTCCACCCGGGCCGGCCGGACCATGCCGGCATCCACAAACCAGCGGGCCGCCCGGTACAGGGCCACTTCGGGGGGACGGGAACGGTAGTCGAGTTCGTCGTGGGCCCGGCGGTCGTCGAAGGACATGTGGGTGGTGGACATCTTCGCCGCCTCGAGCGGCACGGAGGGAGCCCGGCCCAGCCACCGGCCTTCCACCAGATTGGAGACGTGCCCGGCGGCCAGGGCCAGCCCGGACGGGAACCGGCGGGTGGCCGCCGGCAGTCCGGTCACCTCGGCCAGGGTGGCCAGCACTTCCTTCAGGGTCAGGTTCACCCCACCGAGGATGTAGCTGCGTCCCTTCTGGCCTCGCTCGGCGGCCAGGACGTGACCCCGGGCCACGTCCTCCACGTCCACGATGTTCAGCGTGGTGTCCACGTAGCCGGGCATCCGGCCGTTCAGGAAGTCGAGCACGGTCTGCCCGGTGGGGGTCGGTCCCCGGTCCCGGGGACCGACCGGGGTGGTGGGCTGGACCAGCACGACCGGGAGTCCCTCGGCACCGGCCCGAAGCACCTCGTGCTCGGCCACGTACTTGGACTGCTTGTAATAACCAAAGAGATGGTCCACGTGGGCGTAGGACTTCTCGTCGACGGGCGCGTCCGTGGTCGCACCGTGCAGTCCGAGCGTCCCGACGGTCGAGGTGTAGACCACCCGTTCACAGCCGGCCTGTCGGGCTGCGGCAAGGACGTGGCGGGTGCCTTCCACGTTGATGGCGTAGAAGTCTTCCGGACGGGGAGCCCAGAACCGGTAAAGGGCGGCCACGTGAAAGACGACCCGACAACCCCCGACGGCGGCCACCATCGAGCCGGCGTCCCGCAGGTCACCTTCGATGATCTCCACGTCCATGCCGGTGAGGTTCTCCCTGCCTCCGCCCGGCTCCACCAACGCCCGGACCGAGGCACCCGTGGCCGTCACGGCCCGGACCACCGAGGAACCGATGAATCCGGCCCCTCCCGTCACGAGCACCCGGTCGCCGACCCCAAGCGGCGCAATGGCCGGTCCGCTGCCGGTCACGGCACGCGGGCCCGGGAGGACGGGGACGGCCGGGTCGAGGACCTTCCCCGCCGGAGGGCGTTGCGGGCCATCGACGAACCGACCTCGAGCAACAGTCCGGCGCTCCGGGAGGCATCGGACAACACGTCGTCGAGGGCGGCCACGAAGGCATCGATCTCCCGGTCCCCGATGTTGAGTGGCGGGATGAGCTTGATGATGTTGACGTTGTCTGCCGCCACCTGGGTGAGGATGCCATGCCGTTGGAACAGGGGGACCACCACCAGCTGGGAGAAGAACCCCTTGCGGGTCTTCTCCAGCACCTGGAACCGCCTCCGCCCGGATCCGCCGGCCGGAGGCCCGAACTGGAGGCCGATCATGAGCCCCATACCCCGGACCTCGTGGAGCAGTTCGTACTTCTCGACGAGCGGGGCGAGAGCCGCCATGAGCTGATCACCCCGGCGTCCGGCACCGGCCACGGTGTCCTCGTCGTCCATGACCTGAAGCGTGGCCAGTCCGGCCACCATGGCCAGCTGGTTGCGGGAGAAGGTCGACGAGTGGACCACCGCCCGGTCCATGGACGAGAAGACCGAGGCCATCACCTCTTCGGTCATCAACACCGCGCCGACCGGCACGTAGCCGCCCGAGAGTGCCTTGGACAGGGTGACCAGGTCGGGCTCCAGACCCCAGTGCTCATGGCAGAAGAACCGCCCGGTCCGCCCCATGCCGGTCTGGATCTCGTCGATCACCAGCATCGTCCCGTACTTCCGGCACAACGCCTGCACCTCGTGCCAGTAGGACGCGGGAGCCATGTAGACCCCTTTCCCCTGGATGGGCTCGACGATCAAGGCCGCCACGTCCCTTCGGGCCAGCGCCCGTTCGAGATCGCCGGCGTCCCCGAACGCCACCGGGTCACAGCCGGCCAGCAGCGAGCCGAAGCCCCGACGGAACTCCTGGCCACCGTTGAGCGAGAGGGCACCAAGGGTCAGACCGTGATACGCGTGGTCGCAGTAGAGGATGCGGTTCCGGCCGGTGGCGGAACGGGCGAACTTCATCGCCACCTCGACCGATTCGGCTCCCGAGTTGGTGAAGACCACCCGGGAGATCTCCCCGGGCGAGCGACGGACCAGCTGCTCGGCCAACAGCCCGGGGAGCAGCGCGCAGTCCAGCTGGGCCAGATTGGGCAGGTCGGCATCGAGGGCCTGGTGCAGGGCATCCTTGATGACCGGATGGTTCCGGCCGAGCGCGAACACCCCGAAACCCGAAAGGAAGTCGAGAACCCGACGTCCCTGGTCGTCGATCAGGTAGGAGCCTTCGGCCCGGACGTAGTTCCGGTCGAACCCGAGCGTGGTGAGGACCCGGGCCAGTTGCGGATTGAGATACCGACCGTGCAGGTCGAACGCCTCGCCGTGACGGTCGGCGAGCAGTTGGGCGAGATCAAAGGGCATGTCTCAGCAACCATCCAATCCGGTGACACGGTGCACCAGGCCAGCGACATTCCAGCAAAAAGCACGCTTCAGTGAAGTTATCCCTTGGTCACCGTGCCGTCCACGACGGCCGACCTGGTACCGGACGGCAGCCGTCAACCCGGGGGCTCGAAGGGACCTGGTGGACGTCCGGTCGTCACTCCCCGACCGGGCGGCCCAGACCGACACGACACGGTCGGAAGTGTGGCCTACTTCAGGTAGTCGGTGATGGCCAGCGCCATGGCGAGGGCGGCCTTCTGCTGGAAGGCGACCGACGTGAGGAGCGCGGCATCGGTAGCGTTGCGCATGTTGCCGCACTCGATGAGGACCTTGGGCTGGTACGTCAGGTTGAGGCCGGCCAGGTCGTTCCGGAGAGAGATCCCGTTCACGCCGTCGTAGTTGCTGACCGGCATGCCGGTGACCGAGGAGAACCGTTGCCTGACCAGGTTGCCGAAGGCCGCCGAGGAGGCAATCACTCCCTTGTTCCAGCCGTCGTTCACCGGTTCCAAAATGGCAAAGCCCCGACCGGTGGCCGGTCCACCGTCGGCATGGATGTCCACCGAGATGTTGGCGTGGGCGTCGTCCAGCATGAACGCCCGGGTGTTCACACACGGCCCCACCCCGGCATTGGTCGCCCGGGTGAGTACGACCTTGGCCCCCTCGCTTTGCAGGTCGGCCTTCAGATACTGGGCCACGTTGAAGTTGAACTGGGCTTCCGTGTACCTCGAGTTCGTTTCCGTTCCGGTGGTGTCACAGCCCTCGTAGTTGTGTCCGTTCCAGATCTGCTGGTTCAGAAAGGAGGGGTCGGTGTAGTTGAGACCGTTGTGGCCGGGATCGATGCCGACGATCTTTCCGGCCAACGGCTGTCCGGTCGGCAGCACCGGTTGACACCCCACCGCCATCAGGCCAAGGACCGCGACTCCGGCCACCACTCCAACTCTGGCTTTCCGGATGCTCACGCCGTCCATGATGACACCGAAACCACCATCGACTCCGGCTTTGGCAACACGTGCGACCGGCCGATTGAGCAAGGCTGCGGGTCGAACGGTTCACGTCGGTCCGTGACCCAGACAACAGCGCACAACACTTCGCCTACAAGGGGACGACGGGTCGGAGAGGAGTTTGGTGCGCTCGGAGGGATTCGAACCCCCAACCTTCTGATCCGTAGTCCGCTTCGCCTTGATGGGTCTTGTTGGGCCTTGTGGTGTACTTCCAGGTCAAGTGGCATCTTCGGCAATCCCCGATGGGGTCCTGTTTGGCCGTAGGGGGCTGGTTCTGTGCAGTTCCGTTGACAAGATGTTGACAAGAAGCGCCTGTCTCAACCCCGTCGTACGTTGGAGTCATGACGCCAAGGCTCAGCGGCATCTGGAGCGGAGCCGTCCGAAGCTGATGCCTCGTTTCTACGTCACCAGCCGAGGGCGTTCGGGCGTCAGCTTCGGCTGCCTCGGGTCACTCGTTGTCGGCTTCATCTACCTCATGGCAGCGGTGCTCTTCATTGGGATCGTGGTGGCGATCGGCGGCATCTTCATGGCCGCCCTGATCGTGTCCCTGTTGGCTCTCGGGGTCCACCGGGTCATGCTGGCGGTGTCCCCCGGTTACCGGGCGCACAGGGCCGTCCAGGGGCCATTCCGGCCCACCTCCAAGGTCATCGCCAGCACCGCCAAGGTGATCGGTGGCGCTAAGCCATAAGGAGCGAGGTTGAGCGAACCCGCACGCCTGCGCCCATACCCTACGGATGCGGCTGGTAACGCCCGTCCTCGCCGCCATCGCCGGCATTCGCACTCGGACCATCGGCGTCCTCCGTGTCGCTGGCGAGGAACGTGCCGCCCAGATCGTCCCGACCTGTCCCAACTGGACGGCCAAGGAGCTGGCCTGTCACATGTACGGCGTGTGCGACGACCTCGTGAACGGGCGTCTTGACGGGATTGGTTCTGATGCCTGGACCCAAGCCCAGGTCGACCGCCACAGCGGCAAGCCCCTGGACGAGCTTCTCGACGAGTGGGCCGCCTCCGGAGAGACCTTCGATGCGATGGTGCCCCACATCCCCAAGCCGGCGAACGTCCAGCTGGTGAGGGACATGGCCACCCATGAACACGACATCCGCCTCGCCGTGTCGATGCCTGGTGCCCAAGACGACCTGTCATTGGCCATCGGATCGGCCTACATGGTCCACAACATCACCAAGATGGACGCCAGCCTGGGCGAGCAGATCCAAAGCAGTGGGCTCAGTGACTTCGAGCGTCTGCGGTCGGTCACCGGACGCCGGTCAAAGGCCCAACTCGAGGCCTCAGGTATCGACGCCGAAGGTCTGGGTCGCTTCTTGGCCGTGTCGCCCATGACCATCGTCGAGACCGACCTCGTCGAGGTGTCCACGTCGACACCCTCGGCTGACCAAGGAG
>CAITPI010000003.1 GCA_903894295.1 uncultured Acidimicrobiaceae bacterium | reverse complement strand
GGTGATCCGCTCGACCCGACCGGCGGCCTTCATCGGCTTCGTGGTCCGGGCGGTGACCGCAGTGTTGGTGGCCGCCGGCCTCGCCGTCAATGCGCTGTCGGTCCGGGTCCCGGTCAACCAGTGGTTCGATGTGCTCTACACGCCGTCGCGCCGTCTTTACTACGGACTCCCGTCGACCGGAGTGGGCTACAGCAACTGGGACTGGAACAACGGCGTGATCGGGGGGTATGTCACCCTTCTCCGGCACCACAACGCCCAGATCGCTCCGTATTTCTGGGCCGAAGGCCACGGCGGGGTCTGTGTGGCGCTCCTCGTTCTGGCCGGAGTTCTTGTGGCGCTGGCCCTGTGGGGATCGTCGGCGAAGCCGGTGCACCGTCACGCTGCCCGGCGGGTTGATCCACCTGGGCAGACCACGGTCTTCTGACCCGGCGCCTCTTCTGGTATCGGCGTCAGGTGCGCGGACGTGTCAGGGGCTTGCCACCCAGACCGGAGTGGGCAAGATGTAGGGGGAGGTGGTGTCGAACTGGCCATCGCCCAATCCGCCGTAGTAGGCAAACCCCCAACAGTTGACTTGCTGCGTACGGGTGAGGGCACAGAACCCGGCGCCGTCACTCGCCATGGCTCGCACTCCAGTCAATGCACCAGCACCCGAAGTTCCAATGACCTGTGTTGGCAGTGAGGAGTTCGGGAGCAGCGTACCGTTGCCCAAAGCCCCTCCGTTGGGGCCCCAGCAATCAACGGCACCCGTCGTCAACCGGGCGCAGAAGGTCCCGTTCACACCGCCTGTGAGCGCCTCAATGTTCGTCAGTGGACCGGATTGATCAACCGAGATCACCGGAACCGGAACTGCTGAGTTGATGCTTTGGTTGTCGCCGAGTTCACCCGAAGAACCGGTACCCCAACAGGCCGCTTCGTGGTCGAGGAGCAGGGCGCAGAAACTTGTTGAGTCGTAACTCCCAGCGTTTCCGTTGACAACAAGGGCCCTAACTCCCGAGAGGCTTCCCACTCCACCCAGGCCGACGACCGGCGTTGGGTGGTCGGCGTTGGTCGTTGTCCCGTTTCCCAGATCTCCGTTGAGGTTGTAACCCCAGCAGTCAACCGAATGGGAACGGAGCAACGCGCAGTACCCGCCGAAACCAGAGTTCCAGTTGCCTCCAACGATTGCTGTGACATCGGAGAGTGCGCCGACCCCCGCCGTCCCAACCACCGCCACCGGGACCGGAGAGTCGCTCTGGAGGTCCGGGTCAACCCCGTTCCCAAGTGCTCCAAAGCGGTTGAAACCCCAGCAGTCAACCCCACCGCTGAGAAGAACGGCACAGTAACCCTGACCATTGGGGCCACTGACCACCTGGGCGACACCGCTCAGCAACCCTGTGCCACCAATGCCGAGAACCTGGACCGGGGTTGACGAACCGAAGTTTTGGGCGCTGCCGTCGTGGGTGTTGTTGCCCAGTTGGCCTTCATGGTTGGGGCCCCAGCAATCAACATTTCCACCGGTCAGGAGGGCGCAGTAGCCGATGGAGTTGGTGGTCAGGGCCACGACACCACCGAGTTGACCGTTCCCTCCGACTCCAAGAACGGGTCTGGGCAAGTCCGAGTTGTCGTAGGCATCGTCGCCAGCGCCAAGGGAGCCTGCGTCGTTCAGTCCCCAGCAGTCGACGTGGCCCGAGATCAGGAGGGCGCAATAACCGAGGTAGCCGTTCACGACGGCCCTGACTCCGGTGAGAGGTCCACTCCCCGTTGTGGCGATGACCGGGGTTGGGCTGGCCTGGTTGACGGTATTTCCGTTCCCCAACTCTCCATCGAGGTTGTAACCCCAGCAATCAACCTGGCTCGATTTCATGAGAGCGCAGTATCCGGTGTTGTAGGCGTCGCTCACGATTGATCTGACGCCGGTCAAGGGCGGGGCAACACGGACGGTAACGGAAGATGTGGCGGACAACATTCCGGAGGTGGCTTCGAGTTTGAACTTGTAGACCGCGTCGTGTCGACTCGTGTTGGAAGGAAGCGACAAGGTCGCGGAAAACACGCCGTTGAGGCAGCTGGCGCTGGAAGGTGAACCGGGAACCGCAGGCGTTGTGGAAAGTGTGCACGACGCTGCATTGGAAATGCTGGCCGAGAGTTCGACGGGTCCACCGGTGCTTGCCACAATTGGGAAGGACGGAGTCAGGTGGGTGATGGAGGGACCTGACGTTGTGGCAGATGCCGGGCGGACGAGCAACAGGCATGGTGAGAGGACAGCCATGGTGAAGGTCAACGCCTTCCACCAAGGGTTTCGTGCTGTGGGGCTTTTGGTCACGGGTCCACGCTACAGAAGGTTGCAACGCCGAGGAGTTGTTGTCGGGGATGAAAGCGTCCGGCCCGGCGGGGAGATCACATCGACAACGTCACCGCCACGTTGAACCTGACACTTTTGAAGTGACCGCCTTGGGTTCGGCCGACCACCGATCCCTCCAGGACGATGCTTCCCGCCACGCCCTCATCCTGCTCTGCCACCCGAATCCCGAAGAGGTGATCACGGAGATGGTGGGTGGAGCGACGTGTTCAACCTTTCCGAAGTCCCGTGGCGCCTCGGATCCGCCGTCATTCCCGACTCCCGAGGTCGGCCGGTGGGCGGACTTCTGGCAGTAGGGTGGATTCCGGTGTGACGGGAAGCCTGGTCGTCGGTTCGATTCGACGACGCCGGCCAGATCCGGCATGAAGGAGACTTCCGTGCAACACAGGACTTCCACGCCCCTCCTGGCGCTGTTGGCGCTCGG
>CAITPI010000002.1 GCA_903894295.1 uncultured Acidimicrobiaceae bacterium | reverse complement strand
CGGCTCCGGTCGACCAGACCGGTCAGGTGGTCCCGACCCCGGCGGTCCACCGGGGACGACCCGGCCGAGACCGGTCCCTTGGCACCGTTCCCGGTCCCTTCGGCCGTTTCCTTCGGTCCAACCAGGAGATCGGCCGCTGGTCGCAGGAAGGCACCCGTGCCTCCGGTGCCCGCCCCGCTGGCGAAGAACGAGCCGGTCAGGGCCACGTTGGTCCCGTTGTAGTGGCGGAAGACCACCGTGTGGCTGTCGCCCGGCCCGTTCCGGAAGAACGGCGTCTCCTCCACCGGACTGACCAGCAAGCGGTCGTCCATCGGGCGACCCACCACGTCACCGGCCGACCAGCCGAGAAGGGCTTCGGCCTGAGGGTTCCACTCGCGGACCAGTCCCGATTCGTCCACCTCGACAAAGGCATCGGGGCACCAGTTGAGGATCCGGGTGGCCCGGCCCGACCGGTTGGCCTTGGTCCGGGCGCGGCGGTCGTTCCCTACGTCAGCCGGATTGGCACGGCGCTCAGACGCCACGTTGCGCCATCCACACGGCTCCGCAGAGATAACCGGTCTTCCGACCGGGAGCAGGACCGACTGGGCAGGGGTCACAGCGAAGCACCTGGGCCCTTTTGAGGCGACCAGGAAGAAACATTCTGCCTTCACCCTAGGGTCCGGCCCCCAACCATTCAAGAACCGTCGGTGAGCTCGCCCCGGCGACGAGACGTCGATCAGCCAGACACCGACCAGCCAGACATCAATCAGTCGGTCAGGACCCGGAAGGTCACGAAGCCACCAAGGCAGGCGGTCGGATTCCGGCCGGGTTCATGGTCGCCCCGGTGTCGCCGCAGGGTTGACCGGTCAGAGCTGGAACGTCACGCTGGTCCAGGCGCGGTGCCGACAGGCCGGACACGTCATCCAGCGGTCGTAGGTCCGACGGGGAAGCCAGACGGGCACCGGGAACTGCAGTCGTGCGAACTCCACCAGTCCAACGCCACTCCGGGCCCCACAGGTAGAGCAGGTGACCGCCAACAACTCGCTGGAAGGCGACCTGGTGATGGTCGTGGCCCGGGGGTTCCCCGAGCCAGCGGACGAACCGCCGGAAGTGGCCGGAGGCACCCAACGGGGGAGCTCAGGATCGGCGGTCAAAGGTTCATCGGATCCGGCCTTCGGGTCCTTCGCCACCGCCACCACCACGGGATCACCGAACAAGGCACGTTTGCCCAAGGGATCCCGCCGCGTGCTCATGCTCAGGCCGTCTCCACCACACTCAACGGGGCAAGATTCCCGTCGTCTGACTGGACGGATTGACCACCGGCACCATCCGCCGGGTCGAATCGTTCAGGCTCGCCCCGGGCGTCCACTGGATGTACGACCGCTCCCAATGGGACATTCGTGGCCGGATCGTCCGCAAATACGTCGAATCCGGTCGGAATCCCACTGCCCACTTGCACCGGGTTGCCGACCGTTTCGGCCAGGGCATCCACGGTGGACCCGGAGGGAGCCATCAGAACCTGGGCCAGATGACGGTAGGCGACCGCTCCGGCCGAGGTCGGTGCGTGCTGAAGGATCGACTTTCCCTGGGCTGGAGCCTCGGCGAAGCGGATGGACTTGCGGACCGGTGGTTGCAGGACCGGAATGCCGTAGCGCTCCTCAACCTCTTCCACGATGGTCCTCGAGTGCTTCGTCCGGGAGTCGTACATGGTGGCGATGATGCCCCGGACCGCCAGATCGGCGTTGGCGAACGCCCGGACGTCTTCGATGGTCTCCATCAACTGACCCACCCCACGGTGCGACAGTGCCTCGCACTGCAGTGGAATCACCACCGAGTGGGCCGCAGTCAGGCCGTTGATGGTGAGCACGCCCAGCGACGGGGGACAGTCGATCAGCACCAGGTCGTAGCGTTCCAGCACCGGAGCAAGGCCCCGGGCCAGCACGTGCTCCCGACCTGTCCGGGTTAGAAGGTGGACTTCGGAGCCGGCCAGGTCGATCGTGGCCGGAGCGAGATCCAGACCTTCGACTTCAGGAATCGGGAGGATGATGTCGGCCATCTCGGCCCGCTGGACGAAGACGTCATGCAGCGAACGCTCGACCCGGTCGGGATCAAAGCCAAGGGAGTAGGTCAGGCAGGCCTGGGGGTCAAGATCCACCAACAAGACCCGGCGCCCAAGCTGGGCGGAAGCCACTCCCAGGGAGTGGACGGTCGTCGTCTTGGCCACCCCACCCTTCTGATTGGCCACAGCCACAATGTCGGTCACCGCTCAAGTCTACGTCGGAGAGAGTGGGCTCTGCTAAGCGAAAAAACGTCTTTCCGGCACGACGGCGCCCGAAACCCCACCGCATCTACCCTTCGGGACTGCTGAAGGTTCGGTTTCCACTCGGTTGGTACGGGTCTAAGCAGCTTTGCGGTCGTGGGCGACGGTCCAGATTCGGCAATGGCTTGGCCCGTCGAGGCTTTTCTTGGGTGCTCGCTCACATCGAAACCATTTGGCAAACCGAATCCCAGCCAGATCAAGTTTCAGGGGCAAGGTCGGCGCCTACAGCGGCAGGAAGGCTTGCGCAAGGTTGCCAGACGGTCTCCGAAAATCTGGAGTGTTGGCTCGAAAAGACCTGGACCTCGGAAAACGTGCCCCCGGCAGGAGTCGAACCCGCAACCTGATGGGTAGAAACCATTTGCTCTATCCGTTGAGCTACGGGGGCGCTTGCCCAAGGCTACCGCCCGGTTCAATGTTGGCTGGTGCGATGTGGCAAACTATCCGTCCGTTGTCCTTGGTGGCCGTAGCTCAGTTGGTTAGAGCGCCGGGTTGTGATCCCGGAGGTCGCGGGTTCGAGTCCCGTCGGCCACCCTCTGACGACCTGGCACTCCATCGTGGGGTTTCCGGAAGTCGGACTCGATGAAGTCGTCGGGTTCAGCAGTACCGCAGTAGCACAACAGCACCATGCGCCTCTAGCTCAACGGCAGAGCAACGGACTCTTAATCCGCAGGTTCTGGGTTCGAATCCCAGGGGGCGCACCAACCAGGACCTTGCGTCCTCGGAAATCCCAGAGGACGGTGAACCTCTCACCGAGAAGGTTCCTTCGCCTCCGCGGCTCCTACCGGCGTTCGAAGTAGGCGAAGCCGTCGGCCGAGCCGACCGGCCGGTAGAGACGGTGGAACAAGGCCTCCGTCGTCGGATCCCATCCGTGGGACACCTCGCCCACCGGGCCCACGGCGGCCGAACTTCCGAGCAACTGCCGGCGGACGATTCGTTGCCAGGCCGGCGTCTCCGGGCCGTTCACCGCCACCACATCGTCCGACCGGTCCGGTTCGTTCCGGCTGAGGTCGAGAACCTCGCCGTAGGGGTCCACGGTGAACGGGCACATACGGGCCACCTGGGCCGTCTCGACACCGAGCGAGAGCAGGATGCTTCCGGCCGTGGTGGAGCTGCTCCAGAGACAGGTCTGTTGACGGGCGAACGATCCGAGGGCCGGAGCGGTGATGGCCGTCCCCGTCGTCGCTCCGAACGCCGCCACGGCGAGACCCGCCAGCACCAACGGCCCCACCACGACCAGGCCCCGACGAAAGCACGCACCCGAGCGATCCGGCTCCCGCCACCGGCCAGCCAGTTCGTCACACCGGCCGGCGGCGACTCCGACCAGGACACAGATCGGCCCGGCCGGAAAGTCCACGTAGTGGTAGCTGAAGCTCGGCGCGACGAGCACCAGCAACATGGTGACGGCGGCGAGCACCCACCACGGTCGCGCCCCGGGATCCCGCCAGGTCAGGGCCACCAGCACCAGGAGACCGGCGATGACCATCACGGCCAGACCGTGCACCGTGAGGTGACCATCGAGAGCCGGGTGATTGGCGAGACCCGAGAGGTACTGCAGCCGGTCCCAGAGGGAGGCACCCGAGTTCGGTCGGTTGGTCTGGTCGATGATGACTTCCCGGAGGAAGGCCGACGGAGCGGCGATGAGGAACGGCCCGCAGATGAGCGCCAGTGACCCCAGATATCCGGCGAGGAACCGGACCGACGAGCGCAGCGCGTCCCGGCGCCAGAACAGGACGAGGACCACCAGGGCCACCGGACCCATCCAGATCTTGACGGCAGTACCGGCGCCAAGCGCCACCCCGGCCCAAAGACCGGTCAGGTTCCCGTCGGTTCTCCCCCACTGGGTCATCGCCACCAGCAGGGCGAAGGTCAACAGGGGCTCGAGCAGAAGGGTGTGCTCGGCGGCCACCGTGGCACCCCAGGTGGCATACAACAACCCGGCGGCCCACATGGCCACCCGACCGCGTTGGCGGACCAGGTGACTGACCAGCACGGCGTTGCCGGCGGCGATCACCATGAAGACCAGGCGGGAGGTGACCAGCGCCGCAACGTCACCGGTCAGGTGGGCCAGACCGGCAAACGGTGCCAGGAGGACCGTGATGCCGGGCGGCTGGACAAAGACGAACGATCGATAGGGAAGATGGCCGGCCACCAACTCCACGGCCGAGGAGAAGTGGACGCCGTCGTCGTACTCAAGGACGCCCCCAGCGTGTGTTGGACCAGCAAGGGACCAAGGCGCAGGGCAAGGGCAACCAGAAACACCACGACGTAGAGCACCCATGGCGCCCAGTGTCGACCTGGGTCGGGGACGACGGCAGGCGGACGGGTGTGGGAGCCGCTCATCGCTTCACCATTCCTCCGGTCATCGGAACTGGATGTGCTCCACCGGGTCATTCACCACTCCGCCTCGTTCTTCCCCGGGCGGTCCCGACACCGTCGTCACCGGACCGTCTCCATCGGCCGTCTCCATCGGCCGTCTCCATCGGCCGTCTCCAACTCCGCTGTCGGGTGATGACCGAAGCCGCACCCCAAGTCCCATTCCGGCTCATAAGGCACCCTTTGGGACCCACCGGAAGTTCCCTTCAACGATGACCCCACCGGTGAACCTTTCGCAACCCTTGGTCGCGGTTTCCGGCCAGGGATACAGGGACAACGGCACCGGGCCGGACGAGGAAATCCTTGGGCGCGGCCTGGTCCAGGATCGAACTTCCGGGCCACGTTGTGGCCCGCCCCGTTTCAGGCGTCCTGGGCTGCGACCGGCGTGATGCCCCAGGTTCCGACCCAGGTTGCTCCGGGGGCCAGCGCCACCAGATCGATCTCCGAACGGAACGCGTCCGGAGGACACGTCATCGGCTCGAGGGCAATCGACCGGCGTTGTTCGTTGGCCGGCAAGGTGTCTCCGGTGAAGACCATCACGTACTTGAACGCTTCGTCCATCCACAACGTCAGGCCGTGGCCGTCGTCGGGATGCACCAGGTGGATCTCGGCCCGGGAGTTGTCCCCCCGGTCCAGATCGGCGAATCCGGTGTCGAGTACCTGCGAACCAACCGGCTTGGCTGCCCGGAAGTCCTTCGGGGTCCCCACGACCGACTCCTGTCCGGTGGGCAGGCCCCGCTCGTCGGTGACGAGGGTTGTCGAGGCCGGCACGGTGAGGAGTGCGTCGTTCACCAGATGGGTGCCGACGGTGAAGTAGGGATGGAATCCGAGGCCAAACGGCAACGTGGCATCTCCCCGATTCTCGGCCCGGGTCTCGACGGTCAGTCCGTCCCGGGCCAACCGGTACTCCACCGACAGGGCCAGCGTGAAGGGATAGCCCGGTGAGGGGTAGAGACAGGTGGCGAGGGTGACCTGGTTCTGCGCCCGGCTCACCATCTCCCAGGGCAGCCAACGGACCAGGCCGTGGATGGCGTTCCGACGGGGGATCTCGTTCCACGGCACCTGGGCTTCGATGTCCCCATAGGCATAGCGCCCGTCTCCCAACCGGTTCGGCCACGGTGCGAGGATCTGGCCGCGTCCACCGTGGCTCCACTCGTCCATCTCGAAGCCGGCCAGGATCGGCTCGTCATCCTTGGTGAATGAACGAAGCGTCGCCCCGACTTCGGTAACCACGGCCCGTTGCGATCCGTGCCCGATCACCCACTGGGCTCCGGTGGCCGGGCTGTAGGTGGAAGGGCGGCGATCATCGGGAACAGGCGGTGTGGTCATGGCTCCAGCTTCTCCAGGCGTTGTGACCCGTCAGGGTTGTCCTTGGTGACCGGTATGGTAGGCGAGAGTTCACCGATCGCATCCGGCAATGCGGTTTCGACCTCACCGAGTTGCCACCACCCCATCCGTCCGGTCGCACCGAAGGGTGCCAGAACCCGCCCGGGAGCCGAGTTCCATGCGCATCCTGATCACCAATGACGACGGGGTGTTCGCTCCGGGCATCGAAGCGCTCGCCCGAGGCCTGCTGGGAGCCTTCGGGGAGGAGCACGAACTTCTGGTGGCTGCCCCCCTGACCGACTGGAGCGGCGCCAGCAGCGCCGTTGGAGCCGTCTGGGACCGGGAATCAATCCCCTTCGAGTCAGTGGACATACCCGGCCTGTCCCGGATCCCGGTCTATGCGGTCGACGGTCCACCCGCCCTCTGCGTGATCCTGGCCTGCATCGGAGGGTTCGGACCCCAGCCCGATCTCGTCGTGTCGGGAATCAACCACGGCGTCAACATCGGACGTTCGGCCCTCCACTCGGGGACGGTGGGCGCTGCCCTGACCGCCGCCCAGTTCGGACTTCGGGCGCTGGCCGTGAGTGTCGGCTGGCACAAGGAAGACGTCTTCTGGGACACCGCCATCGACCTCGTAACCCGGATCGTTCCCGGCCTGATCGAACAGGAGCCCCGGACGGTTCTCAACCTGAACGTTCCTGCCGTGTCGCCCGAAGGACTGAAGGGGGTCCGCCACGGCAACCTCGGAACCATCGGACTCATCCGCTCGGTGGCCCGTGAGAACTCGGCCCGGCCCGTTGAAGGCCAGCCGATCGACCGGACCTCGGGAGCCATCACGCTCACCATCCGGGACATGGGAGGTATGGAAGGCGGCCGGGACGAGCGGGTCGAAGCCGAGCCCACCTCGGATGCGGCGGCGCTGCATGAAGGCTGGGCCTCGCTGACACCGATTGTCGGGGTGCGGGAAGACTTCTCCGAAGCGGGCCAGGCCGCGCTCAAGACCGCCCTGGCGGCCCTCGGCGTCACCTCCTGACCGGAGAAGCCGACATGGCCGCCCAGCCCGTCGCCTATCAGCACTTTGCCGCCTTCTACGACCGGGTGATGGACGACCCCGGCCCCCGGGCCGACCGGGTGGTGGCGGCAATCCGACGCCACCGTCCGGTTGCCGATGGGGCGCCCCTGCACCTGCTCGAACTGGGCTGTGGAACCGGAGCCCTCCTCACCCGACTGCCCGGGACATGGTCGGCGACCGGCCTCGACCGTTCTCCGGCCATGCTGGCCGAAGCGCAGCACTCGGCGCCCGGGGCCGAACTGGTGGAAGGCGACATGTCGGACTTCGAACTCGATACCCGGTTCGACGTCATCGCCTGCGTGTTCGACAGCCTCAACCACCTGTTGTCCGAACACCGGTGGGCCGCCACGTTCGACCGGGTTCTCGCCCACCTCGGACCAGACGGGATCTTCGTGTTCGACGTGAACACCACCGGAGAACTCGAACGACTCCACGAGGACCCGCCCTTCGTCCACGAGTTCGACGAGGGAACGGCCATCATCGACGTGTCGGCCGCCCAGGAGGCGGACGGCTCGATGCTCTCCCACTGGGACATCCGGATCTTCGTGCACACCTCCGGGCATGACTACCGACTGGTTCGGGAGACGATCTCCGAGTTTGCCGTGCCGTGGCGGACACTCGCCCCCCTCATCGAACGCCGCTTCGACCTGTTGGAAGCAACGGACGAATCCGGAGGACCGCCTTCGGATGACGCCGTCAAGATCCACGTCGTCGCCCGAAGACCCGGCCGTTCCTGACGGTTTCAGCCGGTCGGAGGGGTGAATTCAGCCAGTCGGAGGGGTGAACCAGGGGAGGAACATCCGGGCGCGCCGACAGTGAAACCGGCCTAACCTCACGCAAGTGCCTGACGACTTCCAGCCCGAACCACTCACGCTCGACAGAAACACCCTGGCCGAAATCGGCGCCGTGGCGAGCCGCGGCTTCTACGACGATCCGTTCTTTCAATTTCTGTGGCCCCAGCCCATGTTGCGGGCCCGGGGCATCGGACTCTTCATGCGGGGTGCCGTCGGCGCCCTCGGCGAGCGGGCAGTCGCCACCGGTGTCCGGGACAAAGCCGGCAACCTCCTCGGGGTCAGCGTGTGGCAGAAGCCGGGCACCCGACCCCTTCCGGTCACCGACCAGATCAAACAGATGGGCGGAGGACTCCGCGCCCTGGTCGTCCGGCCCCGGGGGCTGATCGACGGCGCCCGATATCTCCTGGCCGTCGAGAAGGCCCACCTTCACGACGAGCACTGGTACCTGTTGCTCTTGGTGACCGATCCGACCGTCTGGCGACGCGGGGTGGGAACCGCCCTGCTCAACCCGAGGCTGGAGGTGGCTGACGAGGACGGCCTCCCCTGCTATCTCGAGACCCAGAAGTACGACAACATCGCCTACTACCGGCGGTTCGGTTTTGACCTGGCCGACACCCTCACGCCGGTGTCTGACGGACCACCGCTCTACACCATGGTCCGGCCGGCCCGCTGAGCCTGACGACCGGCAGCGGGTCGGGATCCCGCCGGCCCCCGATGTCGGCGTTCTCACGCAGAGTGGTCGGGGGTTGCCCCGGGAAAGCCGTGACCCCTAGCGTTTCCACCAGTCGCCTGGAGTTCCACGCAACGGGTATCGGCGCCAGACGGCGTTGATTGCGGGGCGACCCGCCTGAAGGCACCCGTCCCCGCCCAAAGAGGTTCCAGAACGGAACTATTTCCAATGCACCGAAATCTAGGCGGGGCATGAACTCCAGACCGATCCCATGATGACCTCTCACCCATCCCGAACCCCCCGAGCCCCCGGAGTCGCCCCGGACTGACGCGCCCAGGGACCCACCGTCTGCACCTCGTAAGGACTGTCACGTCCAGAACGGCCCGCCCTTCCCGGCACCGCTTCGCGAGATGAATGCGCACCGACGGCTGCCCGCATTTCGAAGCCACCCTCGAAGCCTTCGGGCTTTTCCCACACTGAGGAGGCGCACGTATGCGCAAGCACCGCCTGATTGTTTCTTCACTGGCCGCCTTGGCCACCACGGCGTTCCTGATTCCGCCGGCCCTCTCCGGAGTGGCCGCCGGCAGCCCGGTCGCCCATCGAGTCCCTGCGGCCGTGTCGCCGACACACCGGTCAACGTCGAACTCGCCTCTGGTCACCTCGCTTCTCGAGGCCCAATCCGCCGAGACCCAGGCCGGCACCCGGCTTCCCGCCTCCGACCTCACCCGGATGCTGGCCGCCTCGGGCGTCGGCCTTCCCCCGGTGGTGATCTCCCTTCCGCCGGCCCACCCCACTCCCCCGCCTCGCCCGAAGCCTCCGGTCACGGTGACTCCACCGGTGACACGGCCCAAGGTCACCACGCAACCGACCCCGGCCGTCGTGGCGCCTGCCGTTTCCGCCGCACCGGCCGGTAGCGGAGTTCCCGCTTCGCTGGCCACCGATTTCGCCGAACTGCGTCAGTGCGAGTCGGGTGGCGACTACTCGATCAACACCGGGAACGGCTACTACGGGGCTTATCAGTTCTCCGCCACCACCTGGCACGGACTTGGCTTCCCGGGTCTTCCGAGCGACGCCTCACCGGCCACCCAGGACCAGGCGGCGGCCGAACTGCTCGCCCGCAGCGGGTGGGGTCAATGGCCCGCCTGCTCGGCCCGGCTGGGTCTCTAGGCGGACCCACGACCCGCCCGGGCGGGGGTCGTATCGTGGAGCCATGCGTGTCGCCGCCGTCCAGACCACTGCCACCGACGACCGGGAGGAAAACCTGGCCGACGCCGGTCGACTCGTGGTCCAGGCAGCGGATGCTGGCGCCGAGTTGGTCGTGCTGCCCGAGTACTTCTCGGTGGCCGGCCCACCGGAGTTCTTCCGCAGTCACGCCGAGCACCTCGACGGTCCGACGCTGACGTGGGCCCGGGAGATCGCCCGGTCCCGGGGAGTGTTCCTTCTGGCCGGCAGCTTCCCGGAGCAGACCGGGCCCGACCATGAACTGCCCGACGCCCGGCTGGCCAACCTGAGTGTCCTGGTCGGTCCCGACGGAGGGTTGCTGGCGACCTACCGCAAGATCCATCTCTTCGACGTGGTCCTCGACGGCAGGGCCCACCGGGAGTCGGACACCTTTGCTCCCGGTACCCACGCGGTGGCCGCCGCCCTTCCCGGCACCGATGACGGGGAAGGCTCCCCCCTCATCGTTGGCCTTACCGTCTGTTACGACCTGCGCTTCCCCGAGCTTTACCGGACCCTCGCCCTGGCCGGAGCGCGGATCTTCACCATCCCGGCCGCCTTCACCGCCATCACCGGTCCGGCCCATTGGGAGACCCTGTTGCGGGCGCGGGCCATCGAGAACGAGGTCTTCGTCGTGGCGGCCGCCCAGGTCGGGACCCTGCCCCGGGGCATGCCGGCCTGCCACGGCCACTCGATGATCATCGACCCCTGGGGCCACGTGCTGGCAGCGGAGACCGGTGGGTCCCCCGGCGTGATCTGGGCCGACCTCGACCTTCCTGGACAGTCGAAAATCCGCCGTGACCTGCCGGTTCTGGAAAATCGTCGGCCCAGCGCCTACCGTTTGGAGTCATGAGCAGTCCCAGGAAAGATCGCAACGACAACGACGGGGCAACATCGGCGTCCGCTTCAGGGTCCACTTCCGGGAGTTTGACCACCAAGAACGCCAAAAAGGCCGCCAAGAAGCAGAAGGCCCGGGCGACCCAGAGCGGCGGAACCGCACCGTTCGAAGTCGGTCGCTTCACCTCGGGTGGGATCGAGCTTTACTACGAGATTCACGGCTCGGGCCCCCGGGTGCTCGTCTTCATGCACGGCATCCTGATGGATGCCAACCTGAACCGTCGGCTGGCTTCGGATCTGGCCACCCTGGGCAACCGGGTCATCCTGCTGGATCTTCCCGGCCACGGACTCTCCGACAAGCCCACCCGGGCGTCCTACCACCGCATGGACACCTACGCCCGCCACGTGGTCAACCTTTTGGACCATCTGGAGATCGACAAGGCCGTCGTCGGCGGGGTCTCGCTCGGAGGCAACGTCGCGCTGTTGGTGGCCGCCCAGAATCCCGAACGGGTTCAGGGACTCGTCATCGAGATGCCGGTCCTCGAGTGGGCGCTGCCCGTCGCCGCCTTCACCTTCATGCCGCTGCTCATGTTCATGCACCTCGCCCGGCCGGTGGCCAGCCGCTTCGCCTGGCTCATGAAGCGCGCCCCGCGCACCGGGAACGGTCCGTTCGACAGCCTGTTGAACTCGATGTCCCTCGAGCCCCAGCAGGTCGCCGCCATCCTGCATGGCATCCTGGCCGGACCGATCGCCCCGACGGTCGGGAAACGGGAAGACACCAATGTGCCGGCGCTCGTCATCGGCCACTCCATCGACCAGCTGCACCCGTTCCACGATGCCGAGCAACTCTCCCGTCGCCTCCCGAACGCCCGGCTGTTGCAGGCCAACTCGATGCTGGAGCTCCGGGTGCATCCCGAACGTCTGACCGCCGAGATCAACCAGTTGCTCGACGAGGCGTGGGACCCGAAGGCCGGAAGCGCGTGGGGCACCGCCCGAACCGAGCATTCCAAGGCCGGCTGAGCGCCCGGCAACGTCTTTCCCCGGGCGGACGCCCGTCGAAGAACGTTCGGCCCAGGCGCTCCTTGGATCGATGGGAGAACGACCTTTTCCCACACCTCACCTGGACGACGTCACCCGGCGCAGCCGGCCGTAGGAACCGGAAGCTCCGGCCCGCTACTCGTCCACGGGGCGACGACGGTTCTGCTTGCGCTCCGAAAGTTGACGCTTCTCGGTCAGCCGCTTTTCCTTGGCTCCCTTGGACGGCCGGGTGGGACGCCGGGTCTTCTCCACATGAAGACCCGCCGCCATCCGCTCGATGAAACGCTGCTGGGCCAGTTGACGGTTCCGTCCCTGGGAACGGGCTTCGTCCACCACGATGCGCAGTTCGGGGCCCAGCCGGGCCATCAGCCGGGCCCGCTGATGCGGCCCAAGCGACGGTGAGTGCTCGATGTTGAAGCGCAGTTCCACCCGGGTGTTGACCTTGTTGGCATGCTGGCCGCCGGGACCGCCACTCGGCGAGAAACGCCACGACAGTTCGGCCAGCGGAATCCGGACGTTCGGAGTGACCCGCACCGACTCCGGGGCGACCTCACCGCTCCCGGTCATGAGGCCGGTGACCTCGTGGTCCCGGCGGCATGCTCCGGCTCGGCAACCACCGGATTGGTCAGTGTCCCCACCCCTTCGATCGAGATGGACACCACGTCCCCCGGAGTGAGCCACCGGGGTGGCCGGCTGGCCGCACCGACGCCGGCCGGTGTTCCGGTGGCCAGCACCAGACCCGGGGTGAGGGTGAACGCCGCCGAGAGGTGGGCGATCATCTCGTCCACGGTGAAGATCAGGTCGGCGGTCGTTCCGTCCTGACGGACCTCCCCGTTCACCCGGGTGACGATCCGCAGGTTGGAGGCATCGGGCACCTGGTCGGGGGTGACGATCCAGGGTCCCATCGGAGCATGGGTGTCGAAACTCTTGCCCATCAGCATGGTCGGGGCCGCCCGCTGCCAGTCGCGGACACTCACGTCGTTGATGACCGTGTAGCCACCAATGAACTCCCGGGCCCGCTCGACGGGTATGTGGCGGCCGGCCCGGCCGATCACCACGCCGAGCTCACCCTCGTAGTCGACCTGGTCGGAGACCCTCGGAATCTCGATGCCTTCTCCGTTCCCCACCACTGCGGTCGGTTGTTTGGTGAACCAGGTCTGGACGTCCGGACGCTCGCCGCCCATCTCGGCGATGTGGTCGGCGTAGTTGCGGGCGATCCCGAGGATCGACGGCGGCGAAGCGACCGGGGCCACCAGGGAGATCTCCTCCCATGCATGACGCTCCTTCGTCCCTGCCACCGCCTCTGAGAGTCGGGCCCGGAACGCAGGTTCAACGGAGAGCCGGTGCAGCACGGCAGCCGCATTGCCTCCAAAGTCGAACCCGGCGGCTTCGAGATCCACCACTTCGGAACCGGTTCCCAAAAGCACATCCCCTCCGAGCACCACGCCCACCCGGGGGCCCGGTCCGGCCGGAAACATCGGGTCGACGGCCGACGACCGGGGTCCGGTGGAGAGGGCTGGAGCGGGAAGAAAGGTGACGATGCGCACAGGCAAAACCTACGCCACCCATGACGTAGCATCGCCCCATGACTGCGATCGCCGGAACCCGAAACTTCGCGGACCAGGTGGTCCTGATCACCGGATCCTCGTCGGGCATCGGGGCCGCCACGGCCCGGGCCTTCGCCCATGCCGGCGCCACGGTGGTGGTGAACTCGGTCTCTTCGGTGGAGGCGGGCGAAGCGCTTGCCGCCGAACTGCCCTCGGCCTCTTATCTGCAGGGCGACGTTTCCGACGAGGCCGAGGCCAAGGCATTGGTTGCTTCCACCGTCGAACGCCACGGGCGACTCGACATCCTGGTGAACAACGCCGGGACCACCGAGGTCATCTCCCATGCCGACCTGGAAAGCGCATCGGTGGAGGTGTGGCGACGTATCTTCGATGTGAACGTATTCGGCACCTGGATGGTGACCGTGGCCGCCGTTGAGCACCTGCGGGCCTCAGGACGGGGTCAGGTTCTCAACGTCTCCTCCCTGGCCGGCGAGCGCCCCACCGGCAGCTCCATCCCTTACGCCTGCTCCAAGGCGGCGCTTTCCCACATGACCCGCCTGCTGGCCAACACCCTCGGGCCCGACATCCGGGTCAACGCCGTGGCCCCCGGCCTGGTCGATACCCCGTGGACGGCCAGTTGGGACGTCGTGCGGGAGTACGTCGGGAACCTTGCGCCGCTGCGCCGTTCGGCCACCCCGGAAGACGTGGCCGAAGTGCTGATCGGCCTGGCCCGCTCCGAGTATGTGACCGGTGAGGTCGTGCTGGTCGACGGCGGCCTCGCCCTCCGGTAACCGGCGACGGGCGACGGGCGACGGGCACAAACGGTCATGGACCACGCCACCGTCGCCACCTACAACGAACGGGGCCTGGACTGGGCCGCCACCCATGCCGTTCCCCACTGCCGGGCCGAAGCCGAAGCGTTCGCCGCCCGGGTCCCCCGGGGGGAACTGCGTATCGATCTCGGATGCGGGGCCGGGCGCTACCTGCCCTTCCTCGGCACGCCGACCATCGCACTCGATGCCTCGGAGCCCATGCTCACGGCCGGGCTCGAACTCGCTCCGGACTCGCTCGGCGTACTGGCCGATGTGGAGGACCTGCCCTTCGGACGCAACACCATCGCCGGAGCCTGGTCCTGGATGACCCACCACCATCTCCCCCGGGCCCGCCATCCGCTGGCCTTCCGGGAACTCCACCGGGTGCTCAAGGTCGGCGCACCGCTGGAGCTGCAGATGATGGCCGGGGCCGGCGACGGCTACGTGCTCTACGGCGTGAAGTCCACCGACCGGTGGTTCTCTGCCTCGTCGCCACAACAACTCACCGACCTGCTGACCGGGGCCGGATTCCTGGTCGACGAGACCTCCATCGTGGTGGACGATGACGAGCTGAGACTGCGGGCCACCCGGGGACTAACGCTGGCCGACACGGTCAACGACCAGATGGACCTCCTGGTCTGTGGGCTCAACCCCTCGATCCTCTCGGCCGAAGTTGGCGTGGGCTTCGCCCGGAAGGGGAACCGGTTCTGGCCGGCGGCACTTGCGGCCGGCCTCGTCACGGAGGACCGCAACCCCCTGGCCGCCTTGGTGGACCACCGCATCGGGATGACCGACCTGGTCAAACGGGCCACCGCCCGGGCCTCTGAACTCGGAAGTGACGAGTACCGGGCGGGTCTGGACCGGATCGACCGGCTGGTGGGGTGGCTCCAGCCCCGGACGGTCTGCTTCGTCGGACTCTCCGGCTGGCGCATGGCCGGCCACGACAAGGCCCGCCCCGGTCGCCAGGAGGAGACCGTCGGCGGCCGACCGGTCTACGTGATGCCGTCGACGAGTGGTCTGAACGCCCACTCGAGCCTGGCCGACCTCACCGGCCACCTGACCGAGGCCCTCGCCCTCGCCCGTGAATCCTGACCGGGCGGAGCTGGGCTGGTTGACCGCGGCCGGGTGCGGGTCAGTCCGGGAGGATCAGGGTGAAGTGCTCCACCTGGGGAGGAGAGGCAAAGAACGAGCCAATCACTCCCCGCCACTCGGCGAACAGGGCGGACTCCCGGAACCCCACCGTGTGGGCCTCCAGGGTGTCCCACTCGACCAGCAACAGGAACGTGTCGGGGGACTCGATGCCCCGGTGGATCTCCACCGATCCGATTCCCTCGGCCCGACGGATGACGGCGAGGGCATCCGGCAACACTGCCTCGAAGGCATCGCCCTGCCCGGGCGAAGTGGTGATGATCGCATGCTCGAGAACCATCCCGGCACCTTAGCGGCCGTCCCGACCGCGTCCATCCGGCACCCACGGACTCGGCCCAACCCGGCGTTGTTCGCCCGGGATGCGGGGACGCGCCAAGATGGAAGGGCAGCGTGAGCACACAACGATGGGAGTTCCACCATGAAGGTCGAGATCTGGTCAGACGTGGTCTGCCCCTGGTGCTACGTCGGGAAACGGGAGTTCGAAGCGGCCCTCGCCGAGTTCGAACACGCCGACGAGGTCGAGGTCGTCTGGCGGGCCTTTGAACTCGATCCATCCTCTCCGCCGGTCCGGGACCTGCCGATGGACGTGGTCCTGCAACGTAAATACGGCATGACCGCCGAGGCGGCCCGGGAGGCCAACGAACGGATGACCAAACTGGCTGCCTCGGTGGGACTCGCCTACCACCTCGACAAGGTGCGCATGGGCAACACCCTGCCCGCCCATCGCCTGATCCACCTGGCGGCCACCCACCAGCTGGGCGGGGTCATGAAGGAGCGTCTGTTGCGGGCGTACTTCACGGAGGGACAGGCCATCGGCGACCCTGCGGTTCTCACCGAACTCGGGGTCGACGTCGGTCTCGGGCGGGGGGAGATCGAGGAGTTGTGGTCGTCAGAACGCTTCGTCGACGAGGTCCGGGCCGAAGAAGCCCGGGCCGGCGAACTCGGGGCCACCGGAGTCCCGTTCTTCCTCTACGACTCCATGTTGGCTGTGCCGGGGGCCCAGCCCCACGACGTGCACCTCCGGGCGCTTCGACGGGTCTGGGACCGGACCCACGTGTCGTCATGACCGGCCCCAAGGACACCGGCGACCCGCTGGTCGTCGTCTACTGGCGGCCCGGCTGTCCGTTCTGCCGATCCCTCCAGCGGGGTCTGGCCCGCACCGGCCTCGAGACCGTCGAGGTCAACATCTGGGACCATCCCGAAGCGGCCGCCATCGTGCGGGCCAACGCCCGGGGCAACGAGACGGTGCCGACCGTGCAGATCGGTGAGACGTTCCTCGTCAACCCTGACGTCAGGGAAGTCCTCGAAGTGGCGGCGGCGGCGGGTCTGGACATCGGAGAATCCCCGGACGGGGGCGACCGGCACTGGTGGTCCCGCCGGCCGTCCCACTAAGACCGGTTCACGTCGTCACCGTCCGACGCCCCGCTCGGGCATCGTGAACTACGAGGGCAACATGCCATAGGCCGAGGCGGCCGTGAAGGTGGCCACCAGACGCCCTTCAAAGACCATGGCGGCCCGGAACTCGTCCCAGTCGGGATGCTCCCCCACGCCGGTGCGGTACATAGCAACGAGTTTGTCCACGACGGCGTCGTCCGGGCCGGCCGCCACGTCCGAGAGTTCCACGGTGCCGTCCAGGACCACCCAGGCGAAGAAATCGTCCCGGGTGACGTGCAGCGAGGCCCGGGGGTCCCGACGCAGGTTGGCCACCTTGGCCCGGGAGTCGGTCACCGAGATGCGCACCACGGGCGTCCGGCCACCATCGGGTACGTAGAAGATGTTGGACAGTTGAGGTCGGCCGTCGCGTTTCAGTGTGGTCAGAACCCCCCGGCTGTTGGCCTCCGCAAACTCCATCGCCTCGGTCAGATCCATGGCCGAAGGCTACCGGTGAAACCGAGTGGCGCCGTCGGAACGGTTCATCTACGGTGCAGACAGCAAGACGGGTAGCAGGAGCCCAGGCCGTTCACCCGGAGGAAAGAATGCCGAAGCAACAGAGTCTCACCAGCAGTCATCTCACGCTCACCTGTCCCGCCTGTGGCAGCGGAGATGCTCCGAAGTTGATCGTGCAGGGACTCGGCGGACGCAACCAGGATGCCATCCGCCACTGCCGTTCGTGCGGCCACGAATGGACGGCGCTCCGGCGGGCGGAGAGTCGGGTCAGCTGACCCGACCCGTTCCCTGGCCTTCCCTTCCCCGGGCCTGCCCCTGCTGTTGGTCTCGTTGTTCGACCCTCACCCCTCCCCCTGTCCGAGCGACGACACTGCCCGGTCGGGCGTCTCTCAGGTGAGCGAGAAGATGCCATGGCTGGTCTCCACCTCGGCGCCCTCCAGAGCCCCGGCCTCGGCGGCCGCCAGCACGTCGGCCGACGTTGCGTACGTCACGGTACGCCGACCCCCGGGCGTGGTGCCCACCGCAACAGCCTGGACCGGCTCGAGGCCGTCGTAGGTGACCGTCGAGGTCACCACCATGAGGGGACCCTCGTAGGCGTCAACACTGTCCAGGACCGGCAGCACCGGGGTCCGGGCTTCGGCTTCGAAGGCGAGGTCGGCCAGCGACGGGAGCTTCCCGTCCGGTGTGGCGGACCAGACGCCCAGACCGGGCTTGGTCAACAGTCCGGAGACCGAGGTGACAAGTCCACGGACATCGGGCTTCTCACGGAGGCGCCCCACCACCTCAGCCAGCGACTGGAAGACAAAGTTGTTGAAGGGACCACCGGCGAACGCCATCCCGCCGGTGATGGTGGGCGTGGCGTCCCAATCGAGGCCCAGCTCGCGTTGTTGGACCATGACCGCGGCGGGAAAGCAGCTGTAGAGCTCGACGACTTCGCACGCCGACACCGGCGACCCGAGGCGGCGGGCGGCCTCCTCGCCCAGGACCGCCATGGCCGGCCATCGGTGGGGCTCACCCCGGGCCAACAGCGAGACGGCATGGCTGGATTCGATCCCGACCAGGGGAAACACCATGCGGTCGCGGGCGATCCCCATGCGCTCGGCTTCCCCGAAGGAGGCGAACACGAGGGCGGCGGCCTGGTCGACCACCCACTGGGTGGAGTGCCACTTGTTGTAGGGAAAGGCCAACGGGCGGTTGTCCCGGGTCGGCGTGGCGATCTCGTCGGCCGACCTTGGGGTGGCAAAGGCAGCCCGGGGGTTGTTCCGGGCCACCTGGTTGAACCGGGCCCACAGGCCACTGGTGAGCCCGGCCTGCCCGGTGACGCTTCGGCCCTCGGCGTGGCGCAGGGCGTTTTCGATCATCGCATACTGCTGGACCGGATCCCACAGCCGGTGGGCCACCTCCACTGGTTCCACGATGGGGCCGCGACGTTCGTGGAGGATGTCTCCCCGACCGGGATCGCCGGCCAGGCTCGGCACCGGCCGACCGGCCCGCTCCTCGTTCCGGGCCCACCGCTTGGACTCTCCACCCACTACCACGGCGAGGTCGGACTCGCCCGAAAGGATGGCGGCCAACGCCCCGTTGATCAACGACTGCTGGGGGATCCCGAGTTGGTAGAAGTGGGTGCGGGCCGACGCGGCACCCAGGCGGTCGGCGACGAGTCGCCCCGGCGACACATGGCTCCAGCTCCCTTCGGGAACGG
>CAITPI010000001.1 GCA_903894295.1 uncultured Acidimicrobiaceae bacterium | reverse complement strand
CGCCATCGTGACCGGGCCATGGTCCGTCCTGGTCCTCGCCCTCGTGGTTCTCGCCATGGTCGACTCGATCGTCCGATCGGCCGAGATCACCCGGCTCTATCGTGCCGACACGAGGCGCCAGGAGGTGCGGGCCGACGAATCCGGTCGTCCCCGCAACTGACCACCCTGATGCGGGAACCACGACCCGGAAGGCCCGGAGGTCACTCGGCGACCGAACCCAGACTGTGTGCCGGGCTCCCCTTCGCCTTCCACTCGTCATAGCGGGCCAGGAAGGCGTCTCCAAACGGATTCTCGCCCACCAGCGGCATGCCGGCCCGCCAGACGGTGAAGTCGTCCGGGGCCAGCCGGGAGGCCACCTCGACGTGCCGACGGGTGCGCTCGTCATCTCCCTGGCGGGACGCTTCGGTGGCCAGTCGGAAATGAAGTCGCGCCAGCACCTCGTCGTCCGACAGGTCGGCGATCGCTCCGGCCGCCGCTTCGGGCTCGATCGGCACCTCGCCCCGGTTGACCCAGTTGCGCACCAGGTCAAGATGGGGTCCCGACACCGCACCGGTGAAGTCGGAAAAGGTGTCGGTGCCGAAGGCCTCGGCGTTGGGCCGGACGATCCGCTGGGTTTCGTCGATCCACACCACGGTAGGTACGTTCGAGATGGCGTAGAGCTCGGTCAGGACGTGCTGCGGGTCATAGAGCACCGGAATGGTGAGACCTTTGGCGAACCGTCGGACCTCTTCCGGATCGTGGTCGATGGCGACGGCCACGACGACAAACCTTTCGGTTCCCAACTCGTCCTGAAGGGCCTGCCAGCCCGGCAGGTCGTAGCGACAGCCACACCACGAGGAGAAGGTCACCAGCAACACCTTCTTTCCCCGCCAGTCCGCCAGCGAGTGGAGACCCCCGTCGAGATCGGGCAGCGTGAAGGGCGGGGCCACCAGGTCGGCCAGGGCCTGACGGCGCAGTTCGGCCGGAAGCGCCACGGCCATCATGTTGCCGTCCAGATCCACGACCGACGGCTGGCGAACGGCCGCGGCCACCGCCACCAGGTCGAGTCGCCCGTCCACCGAAAGGGCCGCCATGTCCCGCACCGGCACACACGTGTCGGCCCGGCACAGACCGCTCGGTTTGAGCTCCCATCCAACTGCCGCCACCAGGTCGGCCGGCTCGACCAGGAAGGTGTTCCGTTGCGCGTCGACCACGGCGTCAACGTGCGCCACCTGGTCGGTTATCACCACCACCTTGGTCATCGACATCACTCCCCGGGAGTCAACAGGTTCAACCATGTGAGCGTACTCGCCTCGCCCCCGCCCAAACGGTGGGTGCGGCAGTCAGCCGACGCCTTTGGCCGCCGCAATGAACCGGGCGCTCCGGGCCTGGTAGCCCCCGCCGCCTTCCGGAGTGGGTGCCGCCGGCGAGAAGAGGACCACCCCACCCTCTCCGGCCAGGGAAAAGGCGTTGCCTACAGCGCCGTCGAGGTCGTCGGCCACCACCAGGCTGTCCGGGGCCAGCGCGGTGCCGAGGGCGGCGGTCCACCGATGGGGTTCGGGTGGCAGGACCACAACCGAGGTCGGCTCATCCCGGGCCGCCAGCGCCTCCACCAGAGGGAAGAGATCGACCCCCCGGTCCGCCCCGCCGACGATCACCGCCACCGGGCGACCGGCAAATGCTTCCAGGGAGGTCACCGTGGCCAGCGGGTTCGACGCCAGGGCATCATCGACAAACGTCCGACCGGCGAACTCGCCGACCACCGCACAGCGCGACGGAAGCCCGGAAAAGTTGGCCACCATCGCTTCAAGCGATCCACGACCCGGTGCCCGGCCGACGGCCAGCAGGAAACCCGAGATGGCACCACAGAGATTCCAGACGTTGTGGCGGCCCGGCACCCGGAGCCGGTCCGAATCGATCACAACCTCGGAGTCCACGGCGATCATTCCGTCCTCCCGGAGGACGACCCGGCCGTCGGGGCCGAACAGGATGCGGTCGTGGACGTGGCTGGTCCTCGCCAGGGCTTCGGGACTCGCCGCCGACACGGCGAGCATGGGTTCCGGGCCGGCCGAGACGAGACGGAGTTTGTCCCGGTAGTAGTTCTCGACCCCGCCGTGCCAGTCAAGGTGGTCCGCCCCCAGTCCGGTCAGCACCACCGCCCGTGGGCTGTGGGTCACATCGGCCGCCTGGTAGGAGGAGACTTCGACGACGTGGAACCCGGCGGGCGGGCGGTCGTAGGTGTCGGTGACCGGGGTGCCGATGTTGCCGACCAGTTCGACTGCAAAGCCTTCCTCGCGCAACAAGGCCGCCGTCATGGTGGCTGTCGTGCTCTTTCCCTTGCTTCCGGTGACGGCCAGCACGTTCTCTCCGGCCATGTCCTCCAGCCAGATCGCCATGGCGGTGGTCACCACGACGCCGGCATCGCCCGCCACCTCGAACTCGCGCCGGTAGCGACTGACTCCCGGCGAGCGCACCACCACGTCCAGATCACCCCAGACAATCGAGTCCGGATCGTGAACCTCTCCCCCGCCGCCGAACATTTCCGACCGTCCGGCCTCCGCGAGCCGCAACCGGGCTTCGACGGGACGGTCGTCCACCAGGACCGGCGTGCATCCCCGAGCCTGGAGCAGACGGACAAGGGCCGCTCCTTCCACCCCGAGTCCCCAGACCGCCACCCGGGAAGCGACGACCTCGTCAAGCTTCATGGCACCCGTCCGATGGTCCTGGCCACCGCCTCGGCCAGATCCCTTCGGGGGAAGTCGCCCGAAGCGGGCGTCATCAGGGCCACCAGGTCGTCGTCGCCCACGAGGTTCCGGGCCATTTCGACCAGCGAGGAGACGACCACACGGTCCCGCCATTCAGGCCGGTCACCCAGCATCGACATGGCGACGGCCGACTCCCGACGCTCCCCCACGCACTCGAACGGCTTGTCGTCGTCGCTCATCAAGGCGGCAAAACCTGCCACCTGCCGTCCGTCGTCGAAGAGGTCACGCCCGAACATGGCCGTCAGGTCCTCCGGGGTCATCCACGGAGCCAACATCAACGCCACAAATCGACACTTGGGGCAGTTTCCACACCACGACAGAGTGCGGTCGTTCCCGAGCCGGAACACCGAGTTGCAGCTGCAGAAAGTCGCGTGGTAGCGGGTCATCGAGGCAAACGCCCGGGCGATGGCCAGTTCCGAGTAGGGCCGCAGCCCCGAGGCGATGGTGAGGGACGGGTCAATGGCGCGGGAAACCCAGGACGCCAGAACTGCTTCGAACTCCTGGCTTTTGGAGTACTGATGGTTGACCGACACGCCGCCCACCATCACGGTCTCTTCGCTCGCCGACCGCTCGACCGCCATGGCAATGGTGTCGTAGCCATAGAGGAACGATCCGGCCACCGCAATCAGCGAGACGATGGCGGTGATCGGAACGTGTCCGTTCAACGCCCCCGATGTGTTGAGTTCGCCCAGTTGCGGATCGAGTCGTCGTCGAACCTCGATCATCGGCCGTCCGGCCAGGTCCGCCAACGTCGTCATCACCGGCCGGGGATTGACGGCGAACAGGGTTGGCGCCAGTGGCCGGGCGGCCTCGATGAGCACCATGGAGTCCTTGCCACCACCAATGGGCACGAGTAGTTGGTTCGTGACCTCGCCCGGCGGAGCGGGGGCCTCGGCTCCCACGCCCCCGCTGGCCCGCCATTCCACGTTCCGGGGCACCGGCAAGCCGTTGGTCACCGCAAACTCGCGCAGGCCTTCGTCGTAGAGATGGCCCAGGGCCACGAGGTCGTCCGGATCCACGGAGCCGCGGATCGTGATCGCCGGCGGAGCAGCCGCCTTGTAGTAGCTGACTCCGGCTGCCCGATGCAGTTGGGTGACCGCCCGGGAAAATCCGGCCGGATCCCACCGGGAGTGGTCGGCCGGGGCCGTCAGGAAGGTGATCTCCTCCGTGAACGACAAGGCGGCGTCCGGGCCGGAGAGCCCGTAGCTCAGCCGGAGCGTCCGGGTGGCCTCGTCAAAGTGGTGGTCTTCGACGACAAACTCGTCGTACGCCCCGGGATCGAACGGCGTGGCGCTCATGACACCCGCATCGTAGTGGACACCATGGGAAAAGCCCGACCAGCCCGAACCCGCCGGACGGGGGAAGTTGGCGGTGCGGGCACTATGGTCGGGAGCAGTCCGTTCCCGTTCGCGAGGAGTCTCCATGGAGTACGTCAATCTCGGAAGCAGTGGTCTCAGGGTCTCCCGGGTCTGCCTGGGCATGATGAGTTACGGCAACGACAGCGACCGGCCCTGGGTTCTCGACGAGGACCAGGCCGAACCGATCATCAAGGCGGCAGTGGAAGGTGGGATCACCTTCTTCGACACGGCCGACACCTACTCGGCCGGAGCCAGCGAGATCGCCACCGGCAAGATCCTGCCCAAGTTCTTCACCCGGGAAGAGGTGGTGGTGGCCACCAAGGTCTTCATGCCCATGACCCCGGGCGAGAACGGCTGGGGGCTGTCGCGCAAGCACATCCTCTCGGGCATCGACGCGTCCTTGCGCCGTCTCAACATGGAGTACGTCGACCTCTACCAGATCCACCGGTGGGACAGCCGTGTTCCGATCGAAGAGACCATGGAGGCCCTGCACGACGTGGTCCGGGCCGGCAAGGCCCGCTACATCGGAGCCAGCTCCATGTTTGCCTGGCAGTTCGCCAAGGCCCAGTATGCGGCCCGTTCGCATGGCTGGACGCCGTTCGTCTCCATGCAGCCCCACTACAACCTGCTCTACCGGGAAGAGGAGCGGGAGATGATCCCCCAGTGCATCGACCAGGGCGTCGGGATCATTCCCTGGAGCCCTCTGGCCCGGGGCGTCCTCGCCGGCAACCGGGAGCGGGGCGGCACCCGTCACACCACCCGCTCCAACACCGACGATTTCACCGACTACCTCTACAGCGAAGCTGACTTCGACATCGTCGACCAGGTGGCCGCGGTGGCGGCCGCCCGGGGAGTGACCCCGGCCCAGATCGCCCTGGCCTGGCTGCTCCAGCGACCCGGGGTGACCGCTCCCATTGTCGGGGCGACGCGCCTGTCCCACCTGGAAGACGCGCTCGGCGCCGTGGAGATCACCCTGACCGCCGAAGAAGTGGAGCGCCTCGAATCGTCCTACGTTCCCCATCCGGTGCGGGGACATTTCTAACCCTTCGGCGTCAGACGCCACGATCCCGGGAGATCCATCCATGGAACCGCCCACCTCCGTCGATTTCCACTTCGACCTCATGTGTCCCTACGCCTACCAGACGTCGGTGTGGATGCGCGAAGTTCGGGATCACACCGACCTTGCGGTCAACTGGCGCTTCTTCAGCCTCGAAGAGGTCAACCGGGAGGAGGGCAAGAAGCATCCCTGGGAGCGGGAGTGGAGCTACGGCTGGTCCATGATGCGCATTGGCGCCCTGCTCCGGCGCCACGACATGGCGCTACTCGACGAATGGTATGCCCGGGCCGGAAAGGCCCTCCACGTCGAAGGACGCAAACCCCACCGCATCGAGGTGGCCGAAGCGCTGCTCGTCGAGATGGGACAGGACCCGGCCCTCGTGCGCCAGGCGATCGACGATCCGACCACCGGAGATGAAGTGAAGGCCGAGCACGACCGGGTTCTCGAAGGTGGGGGGTTTGGTGTTCCCACCCTGGTCTTCCCGGACGGACAGACCCTGTTCGGGCCGGTGCTGGTCGATCCTCCGGCCGGGGACGCCGCCGTCAGACTGTGGCACGGGGTGCTCGCCTGGTTGGAGTTCCCCCACCTCTATGAGCTGCAACGGCCCAAGACCCGTGATGACATCGACCTGATCGCCCGCACCTTCACCCCGTACTTCAATGCCCGGGACTGGGAGTCCATCCAGAACGACACCCCTTGACGTTGCTGCGGGGCTGACGGATTCCCGCCCCGGTTCCGTCGGTGGTACCGGGTGTGGGAAAGTTGGATTCCGGTGGAACCTCGATTCCACGCGGTCCTCGACACGCATTCCACCGCACGCATTCCACCGCACACGTTCCACAACACACGTTCCACAAGGAGAACCCAAGATGGCCACTGACCACACCTATGGAGCCGAAGAGTTCGGCATCGATCCCTCCATCCACACCGTGATCGTGGGGGTGGACGGCTCGGACTCCTCCGTGGAGGCCCTCCGGTGGGCGGTAGGTCAGGCCGCCCACAACAACTCCCACGTCATCGCCGTGGCCGCCTGGACCTGGCCGGAGACCTGGGGGACGGCGGTTCCCTTCCCGTCCAACTGGAGTCCGGAAGAGGACACGGTTGCCATGTTGGATGACATCGTCGCCCCCATCTCGGCCAACTTCCCGGACGTCCACATCACCGCCAAGGCACTGGAAGGCCACCCGAAGAACGTCCTTGTCGAGGCGTCACACCACGCCGACCTCGTGGTGCTCGGAGACCGGGGCCACCACCACAAGGTCGCCGAGAAGGTGCTCGGTTCGGTCAGCCACTACGTGACGACCCATGCTGCGGCCCCCGTGCTGGTCCACCGGACCCACCCGACGCGTTAGCAGTCCACTTCCCGGTAAGGGATCAGGCCGAGCCCATCGGAAAGATGAGCCGTTCCGACGCCCGTTCGGCCATCAGGGCTGCCCGCTCGTCATCGGACATCGAGGTGGCGTCATCCACCCGGGAGAGCAACGTGCGCAGGATCCCCCGGTCACCCGGAGAGCAGGCTGCCTGCACGCCGGGGGTGGACAGCGTGAAACGGAGCCCGGCCAGCAGATCGTCCGCATCGCCATAGGGTTCGTACCAGGTATCCCGGTCCGGAGTCCGGCCGGCCCACGGACGGGCCGCCCCGGTCTTGATGGCCATGACCCCGCAGTCCCGCCCGATGGCGAGTTCGAGCAGTGCTTCGGCATCCCTTCGGTACTCCAGATCGGCCCACAGGCGGGCGTTCACCGGGAACATGATGGTGTCGAGGTCGTAGCGCCGGAGCGCTTCGAGTTGGGCCGCCGGGGTGGTCATATTGTGGCCGGTGATGCCGATGGCCGAAACCACGCCTTCCTCGCGGGCCGCCAACAGCACCTCGACCGCCCCGGACCGGGCGTCGAGTTCCTCGAGGTCGGTGACGGCGTGCAGTTGGTAGAGATCGAAGGCGTCGCAGTGGAGCAGGGTCAGGGACTCCTCCAACTGGGCCCGCACGCCATCCGGATTGTGCCGAAGGGTCTTGCAGGCGATGAACAACTCCTCCCGACGGGCGCCGATGAGCGGACCGAGTACCCGCTGTGCATCTCCGTACTGGGGAGCCACGTCGATGTGGTTCACGCCGGCGGCCAGGGCTTCGTTGAAGGAACTCTCGGTCTCGGCGGCGTTGCCGTCCCAGTAGGCCGCCGCCCCGAGGATGACCACGGAGGAGAGGTGGTTGGTTCGTCCCAGACGGCGATACTCCATCACCCCAACGTACCCCCCGCCGTCACCGGAGCGCTTCCATGCCGGTCACGGCGGTGGCCACCGGGTCGTGATGCAACGGCCGGTCAGTTGGTTGCTGCGGCATCCCGGGCCGCCTCCCAGGCGGCCAGCATGGTTCCGAACCGGTAGGGGTTGTAGACGTCTTCCTCATACGACCACCGACCGTCTCCGGCGTAGTGGAGGATGGTGATGTTGGCTTCCTGATGCAACGAACCGTCACCGGGATCCCGCATCCGGTTCCAGACCTGGCAGATCACCCATCCCTTCTCCTCGTCGATGACGTACCACTCGATGGGAAACTCCGGCATCTCGCGGCCCGGATAGTCGGTCATGGTCTTCGAGATCCACTCATGGATCGCTTCCCGTCCCGAGAACTCGCCGAACAGGTGCTCCCGGTAGCTGGCGTCCTCGGTGAAGAGTTCCGCCCACGGGCGCCAGTCGCCCGATGCACCGGACGCCGCGGCACGCTTCTGATACTCGACGAACGCTTCTTCGATCTCGCTGCGACTCCATCTCCCCATGACCGTCGGTTCCCTTCGCTCGTGTGTTCACCGGTTCCGGACCCCGCCGGGGCGCGGACCCACCCTTGATGCTTCTTCAGGCTAGAACCACTACATGTCCGAACGTGAGTTGGTGGTGCTTGGCACCGCCAGCCAGTCCCCCACCCGGTATCGCAACCACAACGGCTACCTCCTGCGGTGGGCGGGCCACTCGGTGCTGTTCGACCCCGGCGAAGGCACCCAGCGCCAGCTGTTGCTGGCCGGTGTCTCGCCGACGTCAATCCGGCAGATCTGCGTCACCCACTTCCACGGCGACCACTCGCTCGGCCTGCCCGGCATTCTCCAGCGTCTCTCGCTGGACCGGGTGACCCATCCGGTCCAGGTGCTCTATCCGGCCAGTGGACAGGAGTACTTCGAGCGTCTCCGCTTCGCCACCTCCTACCAGGACCATCTCCACCTGGAACCCCGTCCGGTGGCCGCCAACGGACCGGTGCTCGACGTCGGACCCTTTGTCATCCACGCCGGCCGCCTCGACCACGAACCCGAGACCTTTGGCTGGCGACTGGTGGAGCCCGAGAAGACAAGGATCGACAACTCCGCCCTCGCCCGACTCGGCATCGCTGGCCCGGCGGTCGGCGAGCTGATCCGCACCGGCACCCTGTCCCGCCCAGCCGGAGGTGGCGGGCCGGAGGTGGTACGCCTGGACGAGGTCTCAAGGACACATCCCGGCCAGGTGATGGCCTTTGTCATGGACACCGGCATCTGCGACGAAGCGGTGACCCTGGCCCGAAAGGCCGATCTCCTGGTGTGCGAGTCCACATTCTGCGAGGCCGACCGGCACCTCGCCCGTCAGTACCGGCACCTGACGGCCCAGGATGCGGCCCGGATCGCCCGGGAAGCCGGCGCCCGGCGGCTCGTGCTGACCCACTTTTCCCAGCGCTACCCCGATGCCCGCCTGCTGCTCGAGGAAGCCCGGGCCGTCTTCGACGACGTGGTGCTGGCCGAAGATCTGGCCCGGATCCCCATGCCGGAACGCATCAGAATCTGAGGCACGGGTCAACCGAACCTTCACCCACGCCGAAGGTCACTCCACCTGCACCCGGAGATCACTCCACCGGTTGCCCGGTCCCCTCGGACCCTCGGACCATCGGACCACCGGGTGCTGACCGGCGGAGAGTCAACGATGGCCGGCCGTTGGCTCTTCCCCGGTGAACTCGACTGGGGCGTCAAAGACCGCCCGGCGCGATGCCCGGCGCAGGGCGGCCAGCACCGGTCGCCCGAGCACCAGGATCAACACCACGTTCGTGGCCGCCCGGGGCAGGTCGAAGCCGAGCGACGTCGCGAGATCGAACAGCACGAACCGGTGAAGATTCTCGGCCAGTCCGGCTCCGGGAACAAAGGAAAACGATGTGGTGGTGCCAGCCCCGAACGGCCAGAACCACAGGTTGGTGAGTGCGCCGTAGAGCAGGGATGCCACGGCCGCATAAGCCGCCAGGAGTCCGAGCTCCCGCTTGCCCCGGGCGTCCGGCAGGCACCCCGCACCAAAACCGATCCACGCGGCGGCAAACATCTGGAAGGGCAGCCACGGCCCCACTCCGCCGGTCACCAAGGCGGAGACGGCAAGCGTCAGGGCGCCGAGGACGAAGCCGAAACCCCGGCCCATCACCCGGCCGGCCAGGATCAGCAGGAAGAACATCGGTTCAAATCCGGCCACACCAGGCGACGGGACCCGCAAGGCGGCCCCACAAGCGGCCAGGATTCCCAGCAGCGCCACCGCTTTGGCGTCCATGGCTCCTTCGGCGATCTCGGCGAGAACCACGGCCATCAGCAGCGGCAGCACGGCCATGAAGATCCACGGTGCGTCCGATGCATGCGCAAGGTTGGTCGAGGCCGAGGAACCGGTGAGCACGAGGGGCCAGATGAATGCGGCCACACCGACCAGCGACGCCACCGCCACCAGAGCCGAGGCCCGGGGACGCAGCCGGATGGCCCGGGCCAACGGTCGCGACGCAGGACCGCGACGTCCCGCATCTGGCACGGCCTTCACGCCGTCGGCGGGGCTGGTCGGAAGGCCCGCCACGCTCACGCCAACACCCCAAGGGCCTCGGCCACTTCGTCCACCGTGAGCCACGGCTCAGGTGCGAGCACCTTGGCCACCTGGGGTGAGAACACCGGCGAGTCGCAGACCACTTCCCGGGCCGGCCCGTCGGCCACCACCTCGCCTTCCGCCAGGACGACCGCCCGGGTGGCCACCCGGGCCACCAGTTCCACGTCATGGGTGGCCATGACGATTGAGTGGCCGTCACCAGCCCACTCCACCAGCAACTCGACCAGCCGTTCCTTGCTCGGATAGTCGAGACCCCGGGTCGGCTCGTCGAGCAGCAGCAGTCCGGGACCAGGCGCCATGATGACCGCCAGGGCCAGCGCCAACCGCTGGCCCTCCGAGAGGTCACGGGGATGGTGGTCGGCGGGCACGCCCGCAAGGATCCGGGCCAGAAGGCGCCCGGTGGTGCCCGGGGCGAGACCGGTCTCCCGGTCGGCGGTGACACACTCGTCGGCGACGGTCTCGCCATAGAGCAATAGTCCGGCGTCCTGGGGCACGAGGCCGACTTGTTTGATCAGTTCCTTCGGGGCCAGTCGGTGGGGATCCTGGCCGTTGACCCGCACCCGCCCTCCCGTCGGTCGTCCGAGACCCGCCCACTGGGCCAACAAGGTGGACTTGCCCGAGCCGTTCCGGCCCATCAGGGCCACGATCTCCCCGGAAAAGACCTCCAGCGAAACGTCCGAGATGGCCCGGACCGCCGGATACTCGACCACCAGGCGTTCGGACACCGCCCGCGGGGAGGATTCGGGGCGTGGGGGGATCCCGGGCGGACGGCACCCGGCCAGTCGATCCCGCAGTGGTTCCGCCTGGCGACGGGCATCACGGACCGACAGGGGCAAGGGGTGCCAGTGGGCCAGGCGGGCCAACTCGACGATGGGCGGCGCCACGGTCGACGTTGCCATGACCTCGGCGCTGGAGCCCGTCACCAAACTTCGTCCCTGACCCGGCACCTGGATGATCCGGTCGGCAAAGGGCACCACCCGTTCGAGCCGGTGCTCGGCCAGCACCACGGTGAGTCCGACGTCGTGCACCAGTCGGGTCAGTGCGGCGAGTACCTCTTCGGCGGCCGCCGGATCGAGGGCGGACGTCGGCTCATCAAGAACCAGAACCTTGGGCGACGCGGTCAGGACCGCTCCGATGGCCACCCGCTGCTGTTGCCCGCCCGAGAGGGTCATCAACGGCCGGTTCCGGACCTCGTGGAGTCCGAGGAGGTCGAGGGTGTCTTCCACCCGACGACGCATGACCGAGGGTGCGAGGCCCAGGTTCTCCATGGTGTAGGCCAGTTCGTCCTCGACCACGTCGGTCACGAACGAGGCGGACGGATTCTGGCCGACCACTCCGACCAGATCGGCCAGATCCCGGGGGGCATGATCGGCGGTGGACCGGCCGTCCACGGTCACCCGTCCGGTCAGACGGCCGCCGGTGAAGTGGGGAACCAGTCCGTTGATGGCCCGCAGCAACGTGGTCTTGCCCCGGCCGGTCTCCCCGATGACCAGGCACAGCTCACCTTCCTCGATCGACAGATTCACCCGCTCGAGGGTCGGTGCCGGGGCATCGACGTAGGTGAACGAGACCTCATCGAAGCGGATCATCGGACCGCCTCCGACCGGACGGAGGGGACGTTCCCCGTGACCGGAATACCCGTCGCGGGGTCAGCCGCAGCGGGTATGGCATCTGGAGCCGGCCCGACAACCGGGGGCCGGGGGGCCAGAAGCGGGTCGACCGGAGTCGATCCGGTCGACAGGGAAGCAGTGGGCAGGGATGCGGTTGGCACGGATGCCGTGCCGGTCCGACTTCCCCGGTCGTCTTCCCGGCGGGGACCACTTCCCGTCCGAGGTAGGCGCCGGGGACGGTCCGGCACCGGCGCCACCAGGGCCGGCAGGAATCCAGCCAGTGTGCCGAGCATGGGGACCAACGGCAGGGTGGGCCACGCCAGGGGGTAGGCCGAATAGGTGAGCCCGCCGGTCCCGAACCGTGATCCGAGGGTGTAGGCGACGACCGCGATCACCGCCGAAACGGCGGTGATCCACTCCGGGCCGCCCCAGACATCCGGGCGATAGCGGGTCCGGATGCTCCGCCGGCCACTGAGCACGAGGCCCACCACGATGCCGGCGGCGCCGAGCGCCACGAACGGCAGACCGGACAGGGGCAGTGACCCGGGTGCCAGCACGCCGTAAACGCCGGCCACGACCAGAAGCAGTCCGGCCGCCGTCACCATGGTGGTGAGCCGGCGTTGGGCGGCGGAGAGTTTCCTGTTCCGGCCATAGCCCCGGGAGTCCATGGCCGAGGCCAACTGCAACGACCGGTCGAGAGCACTTTCCAGGACCGGTACGGCGAGACCCCGGACCCCGGCGAGTCCCCGAACCGGTCGTCCCCGAAGGCGCCGGGCTTCCCGGACCGCCTGGATCGAGATCACCAGTTCCGGAGCGAAGGCCAGCGCCACCGTGACCGCCACACCGGTTTCATAGAGCACCGAAGGCAGGCACCGCAGCAACCGGTAGGGGCTCGCCAACGAGTTGGCTGCTCCAAAACAGACGAGGATCACCGCCAGACGCAGGCCCAGAAGGAACGACGAGACCACGGCCTCCGCGGTGACCGGTCCACCGATGGATACCCCCTGGGCCCACGACGGGAGTTCAACCGAGGGCAGGGTGAACCAGACGTGTCCGGGCAGACGGTTTCCGAAGACAATCTGGATCACCACCCGAATCACGATCACCAGGACTCCCAGGCGCAGGAACAGCCCAAGCGAGCGCGACCACGGTGCGTCACTCCGGCAGAGCACCACCACCAGGCAGGTCACGGTGGCGATCAGCACCAACAGCAACGGATTCGTGGTGCGAAAGGCCGCCACCGCCAGTCCCAGGGCCCAAAGCCACCACGCCAGAGGATGAAGGATCCGACGGGGGCCCGAAGCCCTCCTTCGGACCGTCATGGAGCGTCGGACCGGGGAGTCAGGATCGCCCATTCCGGCGCCACCAGACCACGAGCGCCACCAGACCAAGCGCGGAGAGCACCCCTCCGATCACGATCAGCGGAGTCGTGCTGCCCGTGCCACCGTTGTCCCCCGAGTTGCCGGTGGGTTCCGTGGTGGCTGATCCGGAACCGCTGGAGCCACTCGCGCCACTGGCTCCACTGGTGCCGTAGATGTTGCCGGACGGCAACAGGGTCGTGGTCGTGATCGAGGGCAGCGGCTCGGGCACCGAAGTGACCGGGCTCACACCGGTGGAGCCGGAGGTGGTTGGCGTCCCCGAGTTGGCCGCCACGGTCACGCCCGAACCATGGCCGGACTTGTGGCTGCCCGCCGGGGTCTTCGGGGTGGGGGTCACGTGGGTCTTTTTCGAGGGAGAGGCGCACAGGGCGTCGTAGTTGGCACTGAACCGGGGAGGAGGATCCGAGGCATTGCCCCGTCCGGCGTCTTCAAAACGCCAACCCTGGACGTCGCCGCTGGTCCACTTGTTCGATGCGCCCCCCGTGGCATACCGCCAGGTTCCCGAGGTGCCGTTCCAGTAGGACCAGTAGGCATAGTGGCCACCGCTTGTCACCCCACAGCCACTGGCCGGGTAGAAGTCGATGGCACACAGGAGTCCGCTCGGGGCAAAGCGTGGCTCGTGGCCGACGTAGACCTGAAGGGCCTGGTAACCGTTGTCGCCGGCCGGGGCCTTCACGCACCCGTGGAGGATTTCCCCGGTCTTGCCGAAATCGATGACGAACGCCCACGTGTGCTCCCCCGCGGTGGCTGCGCCGGCCACGGCATCCCGGAAGGGCAAAAGCCCGTCGGGACCGGCACCGATGAGGGCCAGGCCTGCCGCCAGCGCCGCCACAACGAGGCGCGCCGCCCACCGGCGCCAGCGCACCCCAACGGGCTGGAGGTCGGCCACGCGCTTCACGTCAGCCCGCCACCGCAAGGGTCACCTTGGCCCAGCCGTTGAGGAACGCTCCAGCCGTCGCAGAGGTGTCCTGCAGCAGGAACGTGTACGAACCGGCGGTCGTCGGTGTACCGCTGATCACCCCGGTGGTGGCTTTCAACTTCAGACCGGGCGGCAAGGCACCGCCGACCACCTTGAACTTCTGGCTCGAACCGGCACCGGTGGTCGACGTCGTGGAGGTAAAGGCGACACCCACCCTCGGACTGCCGGCGACCAGGGTCACCGTGAGGGGCAGCGGGAAGGCCACGCCTTCCAGCGCCGGGATGGCCTGCTCGGTGGCCAACAGGTCGGCGCCGCTGATGCCCGGGAATGCGATGCCACCCTTGCCCGGACTCTTGGTGTTCACGAATCCCAGCAGACAGGAGACCGGATTCCCTCCGGACCTGCTCCAGGTTGCCGCCGAGGGCGACTGGCCGGCCGAGATCAAGGCCTGGATGACCAGCGAGGTCGAGTCCGGGTCGGAAAAGCCGGGTGCACCGACGGCGTTGGGCTCGTAGCCCCAGCCACCGTCGGGGTCCTGAGCGGTGGCGAGGAAGGCCAGGGAAGCGGTCTTCGCTGATCCGGCCAGATTGCCCTGGGCGGCCAGACCCTCGATGGCCAGTGCCGTCGAGTTGGTGTCCGGACCGGCGTAGATGGCGGGGTCGCCGTTACACGGGTTGGCCGGGGTGATGTACGAGGTCCACCCACCATCGGGGCACTGCTGGCCTTCCAGCCAACCTTCGGCCGACGAGATGGCGGACGGACTGGTCGTGGAGGTCACTCCCGCGGCGGCCAGGGCGGCCAGGGCGAGGCCCTGGCGGTAGGCACCGTCATAGGTCGGGTCCTGCGCACCGAAGAGACCGGCGTTCGAACCGGTGGTCTGCTCGGTGGCCAGCAGCCGGGTCACGAGGTTGGTGCCTCCGAAGTTGGTGGGGCTGATTCCCATGGCCCGGGCGTCCAGGATGAGCAGCGCCAGGCTGCCCGCGTCGTCACTGCCGCCGTTGTCCACAAAGGTGTTGGCGTCGGACTCCATGACCCCAAGGGCGGCCTCGGCCCCGGACGGGTCCACTCCGTCGTCGACCAGGGCCAGAATCGTGTTGGCCGTATCCGACAAACTCGGCGTGGTGGAGCTCCCGGCGGCCGGAATGAAGCCGGTTGGGGTGAGTTGGTTGCCCAGCCATTTGGCGGCCGAGGCGGCCGCTTTGGCCTGGGGCAATGTAGTGGTGGACACGGCGCCGCTGCGGGCGCTGGGAATGACGGTGCTGGCGAAGGTCGACGTCGGTGCCGCGACGACTGCCAGGGCCAGACCCACGCCACCAGCGGTGGCGAGAAGGCGACGGACGATCATGGAAGGGGTGTCCTGTTCCAACTGGGTGGTGACCCGGTCGGCCAGTCCCCTCATCGCAGGTCCGGTCGCCCGAATCCGCACCGCAGTTCTCGACGGTTGTGGATTCTTGAACAACCTCTCATCGGTATCCCGACTCGCAGCGAACGCTCGCCACCTACGGTTGCGGACCAGTGTCGGACTTTGACCGACTTCCCCCACAAGAGATTGGTACTGCTTGCCTCTCGCCCCGCCGAAAACTCAAAACGGGACGATGTAGATCAACCTAGCAGAGTCCGTATCGAACCGGTCGGCGCCATCCGTGGGTCATCTCCGCGACCGGAACCGATCGAACCGCCCGTCCCGACCGTCGGGATGACGGGCACGCCCTCCACTTCGAGGTTGGTCGGAGTCAGCGAAGCCGCCAGTCGATGCGCTGGCCCGAGGAGAAACGCTCCTGACCCTCCGCCAGGGCGGCCTGGGACGTACCGACATGGGTCACCAGAAAGGCGTGTTCGAGCGCCTGGCGACGGGAGAGTTCGAGTCCCATCCAGGTGGCCCGGAGCGTTCCCTGCACGGCCCGGGCCGGCTGGTCGGCAATGGCCTGGGCGGCCCATCGGGTGCGCCCGGCCAGTTCGGCGGCCGGGACGACTTCGGACACCAGACCCACTTCGTAGGCCCGCTGGGCCGACATCCGTTCGTTGGCGCCCAACAGCGACATCCGCATGACCTCCTGGAACGGCATCTTCGAGAGCAGGAAGATCGGCTCGAAGGCCGCCGGCATGCCGTAGGTGACGTGGGGGTCGAAGAAGGTGGCGGTCTCGGAAGCGATGATGAAGTCCACTTCGCCCAGGATGTAGAACGCTCCGCCGCACGCCATGCCGTTGACCGCCGCGATGACCGGCTTCCACAGATCGTTGGCCTTGGGGCAGACGCTCTTGCCCGGATCGTCAAAGTCCCAGGGCGTGTTGTAGCCCGGGAGCTTGCCGGAACCGTCGTCCTCGAACGCACCGATCGACGAGCGGTCGATCCCGGTGCAGAACGCCCGGTCCCCCGCTCCGGTGATGACGACGCAGCGAACGTCGTCGTTCACCCGGAGGGCCGCCCACATCTCCCGCAGTTCGCGCTGCATGACCGGGTCGAAGGCGTTGAGGGCTTCCGGCCGGTTGAGGGTGATCACTGCCACGCCATCGGTCTCGTCGTAGAGCAAGGTCTCAAGTTCGGCCATCGACCCATCGTATCGGGGGTCACCCGGCCGACCCGGATACATGGGTTCGCTCCCCACCGTGGCGGGAACGTTCGGCCCGATCGGCCGGCCGAAAGCTGTTCCGGCCGGCGGATCAGGACCTAAAACAAAGCAGAGGCCCCCGAAGGGGCCTCTGCCGTGGAGCGGACGACGGGATTCGAACCCGCGACCCCAACCTTGGCAAGGTTGTGCTCTACCAGCTGAGCCACGTCCGCAGCAGGGACCACTTTAGCATCCACAACGCGTTCTCCCGGGCGGACAGCGAACGCGGGTCGATTGGCCAACGTCAAGAAGCCACCGGGACGACCCCTGGTGCGTTCAGGCGGGCACTCCCGAGTGCCACCACGGCACCGGCCGACGGGAGCGGCGGGCCACCACCAGCAGTTCGGCCAGGGCGGCCCGCAGGCCGGTGGCCACTTCTTCGATGTCGGGCACCAGGTCCCAATCGCCCTGGATGCCGGTGAACAGCACGCCTTCGTGGGAGAAGACGGTGATGTTCAATCCGGTTCCCTCCATGATGGGACCGACCGGATAGGCCGCCAGCAGCCGGGCACCGGCAACATAGAGCGGTATGCCGGGACCCGGCACGTTCGAGACCACCAGGTTGCACGGTGGCTGAAGGTGGTCGAAGACCTTGAAGTTGGTCATCAACCGGGACACCCGGGCCAGCACCGCCGGGGTGGCCGCTTCGGCAAACTGGTACAGGATGCCCTGGTCCAGCGAGCGGTGCTGCTCCTTGGCGAGGGCCATCTCGGCCCGCACGTGATCCAGGCGTTCCCGGGCCGACGGCAGGTCATCGGAGAGGTCGACCAGCAAGGCCGAGATGCGGTTTCCGAGGGTCCCCTGCTCGAGCTCGGTGCGCTGGGACACCGGAATCAACGCCACCAGCGACCGCTCCGGCATCTCGCCCCGGTGGGCAAAGAAGTTCCGCATCCCACCTGAGACCACCGCCATCACGACGTCGTTGACCGTGCCCCCGAGCGCCTCGCGCACCTCGTCGATCTCGGCCAGGGGCAGCTCGGCCAGTGCCACCCGACGGTGTGGCGTGATCGCCCGGTTGATGGAGGTCTTCGGGACATCGAGGCGAACCGGCATCGGCGACGACTCGGGGCCCCCGCGGCTTCCGAGGAACCGACGGGCGGCCCGGAACGAGTGGGAGAAGGCCCGGGCCACACCTTCGACCTGACCCGGCAAGGTTCCGAGCAGTTCCCGCAACTGCTCCAGCTCACCCGGCAGTGGGGTCGGTCGCCAGCCCGGCTCCCGGGGGTCGTCACTCGGTGGAACCGCATGTCCGGCGTCGGCCGTCCCGTCGCGCCGGCGGGTCCGGGGATGCCCGAACAGGGGCAGCAAGGGCGCCGGTGGGTGGGGCTCCGGATCGAGGAAGACGGCCAGGATCTCCGAGGCCGAGACGCCGTCGATGATGCCGTGGTGGATCTTCACGACCACCGCCGTGCGGGAGCGTTCGAGACCTTCGACCACATGGAACTCCCACAGGGGCCGGGTCCGGTCGAGGGGCAGTGACGCCTGTTCGGCCACGTACTCCGAGAGTTCCTTGCGTCCTCCGGGCTTGGGCAGGCTCGCCCGACGGATGTGGTAATCGAGATCGAAGTCGGGATCGTCCACCAGCATCGGGTGCTGGAGGCCAAAGGGCACTTCGACCAGCCGCTGGCGGAACGGGGGCACCAGGTGGATCCGGTCTTCCACCATGGTCCGGACCCGGTTCAGGTCCACCCGGCGACCCTCGGCATCGGCATCGAGAATCAGGACGCCGAGGATGTGGAGGTGGGCGGTGGGCGACTCCATGGCCAGAAAGGCACCGTCGAGACCGCCCAGGCGATTCGTGCTCATTGGCCGGTCGATCCGAATCCGCCGAGTCCCCGCTCCGAGTCGGGCAGGTCGTCGACCACGAGGAACTCGGCCCGGGCCACGCGCTGGATCACCAACTGGGCGATCCGGTCCCCCCGGCGGACCGTGTAGTCACGGACCGGATCGGTGTTCACCAGCAGGACGGCCAGTTCGTCGCGGTAGCCGGAGTCGATCAGGCCCGGGGTGTTCAGACAGGTGACGCCGTGCTTCAGGGCCAGACCGCTGCGGGGCTGGACAAATCCGGCGTAGCCCTCCGGAAGCGCGAGGGCAATGCCCGTTCTCACCGCGGCCCGGCCACCGCCGGCGGCCAGGGTGACGTCACTGCTGGCGTACAGGTCCGCTCCGGCATCACCGGCCCGGGCGTAGGAGGGCGCGGGCAGACCGGGGTCCAGCTGGCGCAGGGGCACGGTGAGGGCGGGCACGTCGGACGTGCCCACGTTCCGGGTCAGTCCCAACTCTGCTCCTGCCACCGCCACGCTGCTCCGTTCAGGCCCCCCTGCCGTCAACTGTCTGCAGGGTACCGCTGATCGCTCCGCCGTTCCAACCACACCGGGTTCGCCCCGGTCCGGAAAACCGGACCGTGCTGGCTCCGGTAGCGTGTCAGGGTGCTCGTATGGATGGATTTGGAGATGACCGGTCTCGACCCGGCGCGGAACGTCATCGTCGAGATGGCCACCCTGGTCACCGACGACAACCTGACCATCGTGGCCGAGGGCCCGGATCTGGTGATCCAGGCCACGGACGATGAGTTGGCCGCCATGGACCCGTTTGTGGCCGACATGCACACCGCCAGTGGACTCCTGGCCGAGATCCGGTCGTCCACCATGACCCTCGCCGAGGCCGGGGCGGCCACGCTCGAGTTCATCCAGTCCCACGTGCCCAAAGCCCGGACCGTGCCGTTGGCCGGCAACTCGATCGGCACCGATCGCCGGTTCCTCGCCACGTACCTGCCCGAGATCGAGGAGTACCTCCACTACCGGTCGGTCGACGTCTCGACCATCAAGGAACTGGCCCGGCGCTGGTATCCCGATCTCGCCGCCCGGGCCCCGGGCAAGGCCGGTGGTCACCGGGCCATGGACGACATCAGGGAAAGTGTCGCCGAACTTGCCTACTACCGTGCCACCGTGTTCCTGCCGGCGAAGAAGAAGGAGAAGCCGTGACCGACACCGCGCCTACCCTGCGCCCATGGCGCGAGCAGGCCGAAGAACTGACCGATCCCGCCGGCGGATTTGCCATGGAGACGGTCTCCATCCGGGGGATCCCCACCCGGACCTGGAAGAACGCTCCGGCCCACCTCCGGGCCATTCTGGAAGCGTCGCTCGGACACGGTGACAAGACCTTTGTCGTCTACGAAGACGAACGATGGACCTTCGAGGAGCACTTCCGGGCGGCGGCCACCTTGAGCCATGCCCTGATCGACCGGTTCGGAGTGCAGAAGGGCGATCGGGTGGCCATCGCCATGCGCAATCTGCCGGAGTGGATCATCGCCTTCTGGGCCACCATGGCGGCCGGAGCGGTGGCCGTGCCGCTGAATGCCTGGTGGACCGGCAGTGAACTCGCCTACGGACTGGCCGACTCGGGGGCCAAGGTGGTCGTGGTGGACGAGGAGCGTCGGAGCCGGATCCTCCCCCACGTGGACGAGATGCCCGAACTGGCGGTGATGATCGTCACCAACGAAGAGCCCGACCCCAAGGGCGGACGGCGTCCGTCCGTTGGGGGCGAAGCGGCCCGCACGCAAGGTCCTGCCCTTCCGGTGGTGCCCTTCGCCGACGTGTTGGGCACGCCGGAGCCCGACGCCGTCCTCCCTCCCGTCGAGATCGATTCCGACGATGACGCCACCATCTTCTACACCTCGGGTACGACCGGACGACCCAAGGGGGCCGTCGGCACCCACCGGAACTCGGTGTCGAACCTGTACAACCTCTTCTTCACCTCGACGATGGCCGGCCTGCGCCGGACCAGTGCCACCAACCCCAAGGCCGGGAGCATCCAGAGTTCCAACCTGTTGTCGGTGCCGCTGTTCCACGCCACCGGGTGCCACGGCATCCTGGTCACCGGAACCGTGGCCGGCGGCAAGTTGGTGATCATGCACCACTTCCAGCCCGAACGGGCCCTCGAGCTGATCGAGCGGGAGCAGGTCACCGTCATCGGTGGTGTTCCGGCCATGGTGATGCAGATCATCGACTCTCCGGACTTTTCCACCCGGGACACGTCGTCGGTCCAGAGCATCTCCTACGGCGGTGCACCGGCCCCGCCCGACCTGGTCCGGCGCATCAAGGCCCACTTCCCCACCGGGGCGCCCGGCAACGGCTATGGGCTGACCGAGACCTCGGCCATGACCACCATGAACTCCGGGGACGACTACGTCCGCAAGCCCGACAGTGTCGGTCCGCCCGCTCCGGTGTGTGACGTGGCCGTGGTGCCCGAAGACTGGGCCGGAGACGAGCCGCCTGAACTGTCCGCCGACCCGGACCGCATCGGCGAACTCTGGATCAAGGGTCCGAACGTGGTCCGTGGTTACTGGAACCGACCGGAGGAAACGGCCAAGGCCTTCAGCGCCGGCTGGCTCCACTCCGGCGACGTCGCCCGCATCGACGAGGAAGGCTTCGTCCACATCGTGGACCGGGCCAAGGACATGATCATCCGGGGCGGCGAGAACGTCTACTGCGTCGAAATCGAAGGTGTCCTCCATGAGCATCCCGCCGTGGCCGACTGCGCCATCATCGGCGTGCCCCATCCGGTGTTGTCCGAGGAAGTGGGGGCGGTGGTGGTCCTGCGACCGGGACACGACGTCGGCGGTGACGAGTTGGCCCGCTTCGTCGGTGAACGTCTGGCCGCCTTCAACGTTCCGAACCACTTCTGGTTCCGGGCCGAACCCCTTCCCCGCAATCCGGCCGGCAAGGTGCTGAAACGAGAGCTGCGTCAGGAACTGCTCGGCGACGTCAACCCGATCTGAACCGGGGGGCGCCAGAGCGCAACGGACGCATCGGCCACCCCGGAAGGCATTCATCCGGGGCGCCACGCACCACCACACGTTGCCGGCGAACCGTGGGTTCTACCGGCCCGACCGCCCGCTCAGGCCAGCAGACCGAGGGCAACCCGGGTGGATTCGACGTCTTTCGCCATCTGGGCGACGAGGTCATCCACCGAGTCGAACGCCACTTCGGACCGGAGGCGCTCGACAAACGAGACCCGGGCCGCTTCGCCGTAGAGGTCGAACGAGGCATCGAGCAGGAACGCCTCGATGAGCACGTCCCCGTTCTCGTAGAAGGTGGGACGCCGGCCGACCGAGATCGCCGTGGGATGAACCGTGCCGTCCGGTCGCTCGTAGAAGCCGGCGTAGATGCCAAGCGCCGGCAGACACATGCCGGGAGGAATCTCCAGGTTGGCCGTCGGATAGCCCAACTCGGCCCCACCGCGCCGGTCGCCGTGCACCACCTCGCCCCGGATCTGGTGGGGACGGCCCAACATCTCGGCTGCTTTGGCCACCTCACCGGCCCCCACCAGCTGTCGCACGAACGTCGATGAAATGGGTTGGTCGAGCCGGTGACCGCCCACGGCACTGACCAGATCGATACCCTCGACCGTGAAGCCTGACGTCTCCCCCATCGCCCGCAACAGGGCCACGTTGCCCGCCCGGTCCCGACCGAAGTGGAAGTCCTCGCCGACCACGATCAGGCGGGCGGCCAGGCCGTTAACGAGAAGCGAGGAGACGAAATCCTCGGGAGACTCCTTGGCCCGCTCGGCGTCGAAGGGCACCACGACCGTGCGGTCCACTCCCTGGGCGGCCAACAGCTCCAGTTTCTGGTCGAGGTCGCAGAGCAGCAGCGGCGCGGATTCGGGTCGCACCACGGTGGCCGGGTGACGGTCGAACGTCACCACGACGGTTTCGAGTCCCCGCGTCCGGGCTTCGGCCCGCAGTCCGGCCAGAAGCGCCTGGTGTCCCCGGTGCACCCCGTCGTAGGCCCCGATGGTGACCGCCGAACCCGAGGACGGCGGTCGACACGACGATGGATCCAGGATGATCTCCATGGTCAGGCCAGCGTACCTGTCGAAGGAGGAAACCGCTTCGGTCCGGCGACCGTCATCCCGCCGACTCCAGCACCACGGCGGGCTTGATCCGGTCGGTCTCGGTGGCTTCGTAGACGGCGAGGAGTCGGTGGCTCTCGTCCACCAGTCCCCACGGCCCCTCCCCTGTGGCGCCGACGGGCACCCGGTCGAGCGGCAGGCCCCGGGCGATGTTGCGGGCGATCTCGACGGGAACCACCACCTGGTCCAGGTCCCGCATGGCCTGGGCCGGGGTCAGCACCACGGCCGAGGTCAACTCATCCACCGGGCGGGCGTCATCCACGCTGAACGATCCGATCCGGGTCCGTCTCAGGTTGCGCAGGTGCGCTCCCCCGCCCAGTGCAGCGCCAAGATCGGCCGCCAGCACCCGGACGTAGGTTCCCGAGGAACATTCGACCTCCATCCGGAAGACCCCGGGGGTGAGCCCGGGCGTAACGTCGAAGCGGTAGACGGTGACCGGGCGGGCCGGACGGTCGACCTCGATCCCCTGGCGGGCCAGATTGTGGAGGCGCTGACCGTCGATCTTGATGGCCGACACCATGGGCGGCACCTGTTCGATGGCGCCGGTCAGAGACAGGGCCGCTTCCCGGACCTGGGCGAGGGTGATGTCCTCCATGTCCCAGGTTCCCGTCACCTCGCCCGACGCATCCAGGGTGGACGTGGCCGTCCCGAGCACGATCTCGGCCTCGTAGGTCTTCGGCAGGGCCGTGAGGAAGCGCATCAGCCGGGTGGTGCGGCCGAGGCCGACCAGAAGCACACCGGTGGCGTCCGGGTCGAGGGTTCCGGCGTGGCCGACCCGACGTTGGCCAAAGATGCGACGACACCGGGCCACCACGTCATGTGATGTCCAACCCGCCTCCTTGTCGACGACGGCCAGGCCGCTCAGCTGGTCGGAAGCGGTCGGACTCATGCGTCGGGGTCGTCGGCGTCATCGGAAACGTCCCGGGCCAGTTTGGCCAGCACGTCTTCCACCCGGCTTCCGGCCACCACGGCCGGATCCACCCGGAACTCGAGTTGGGGGGTGCGCTTCATGCGGGTCTGGCTGGCGATGGCCCGCTGCAACTGAACGCGCCGATCAGCCAGGGCCTCTTCGGCATCGTCGGACATGGAAGAGAGGAAGACGATGGCGTGGCGCATGTCGGGCGAGGAGTCGACGGCGGTCACAGTGACCAGGCGCAACCGGTCATCGGCATCGGACAGACGTTCGAGTTCCTCGGCCACCACCTGACGGACGACCTGGTTCACCCGGAGCGCCCGGGGATAACTCCCGGCCGACCTGGACTGTTCACGTCGAGATGCCATCTCTCCTCCGATCCCCCCACCTCCACCAGCGTGTCGGCGCTCGGCGCCCGGACACTAGGAGCGCGGGATCTCCCTTTCGTCGAAGGTCTCGATGATGTCTCCGTCCTTCAGGTCCTGGTAGTCCGAGAGCCCGATACCGCACTCGAATCCGGCCTGCACTTCCCGGGCATCGTCCTTGAACCGACGGAGTGAGGTGATCGCACCCTTCCAGATGATCACACCTTCGCGGAGGAACCGCACCTTGCTTCCACGGGTGATGACGCCTTCCCGGACGTAGCAACCGGCGATGGCGCCGATCCGTGGCACCCGGAAGACCTGGCGCACTTCGGCTTCGCCGGTCACGACCTCTTCGAACACCGGAGCGAGCATGCCGAGCATGGCCGCTTCGAGATCTTCCAACAACTTGTAGATGATCTCGTAGGTCCGGATCTCGACGTCGGCCTTCTGGGCCATCTCCCTCGACCGGCGATCGGGCCGGACGTTGAAGCCGATGATGGTGGCGTTCGACGCCTGGGCCAGCTCCACGTCGGACTCGGTGATCCCACCCACGCCGCGGTGCACGAAGCTCAGCTTCACGTCGTCCCGCTCCAGCTTCTTCAGGCTTTCGGTGACCGCTTCCAGCGATCCGCGGACGTCAGCCTTCAGAATCAGGTTCAAGGTGGCGGTTTCGCCCCGCTGGATCTGTTCGAACAGGTCTTCGAGCTTGGCTCCGCCGAGTGCGGTGCTGGCCGCCGGAACGTGTCCGGCCACCCGGTAGCGGTGGGCGCGGGCCTCACCGATGGTCCGGGCCTGGGCCAGGGCGGGCGCCACCCGGAACTCGTCCCCGGCGTCCGGGGGCTCCGAGAAGCCCAACACCTGACACGGCGTCGACGGAGGGGCTTCCTTGATCTGGCGGCCATGCTCGTCGACCATGGCCTTGACCTTGCCCCAGGCCGCACCGGCCACGATGGGGTCGCCGACCCGCAGGGTTCCCCGCTCCACAATGACCGACGCCACCGGACCACGACCGATTTCGAGTTCGGCCTCGATGACCACGCCCTGGGCGCGGCCCACCGGGGAAGCCACGAGCTCCTCGACTTCGGCCACGAGAACGATCTGCTCCAGTAGGTCTTCGATGCCAAGCGACTGCAACGCCGACACCTCGACGGCAATGGTGTCGCCACCCCATGCTTCGGGCACCAGACCATGCTCGGACAGCTGTTGGAGCACCCGGTTGGGATCGGCCTGTTCACGGTCGATCTTGTTCACGGCCACGATGATCGGAACGTCGGCCGCCTTGGCGTGGTTGATGGCCTCGATGGTTTGTGGCATCACGCCGTCATCGGCGGCCACCACGAGTACGACAATGTCGGTGACCTCGGCGCCCCGGGCCCGCATGGCGGTGAACGCCTCGTGGCCCGGCGTGTCGATGAAGGTGATCTTGTGGCCTTCCCAGTCGACCTGGTAGGCACCGATGTGCTGGGTGATGCCACCGGCTTCCCCGGCCACCACGTTGGCGGAACGGATCCGGTCCAACAGGAGCGTCTTGCCGTGGTCGACGTGGCCCATGACGGTGACGACCGGCGGGCGGGGCCGCAGATCCTCCTCGTTCTCTTCCTCGTCCTCCTCATCGAAGAACTTGGCCATGAGTTCGGCTTCGCGCTCTTCGCCGGGATCGACCAGACGGACCTCGGCACCGATCTCGGCGGCAAACAGTTCGATCATGTCGTCGGTCAACGACTGGGTGGCCGTCACCATCTCGCCCTGAAGCAGGAGAAAGCGGATCACGTCGCCGGCCGACCGGTTCAGCTTCGGTCCAAGGTCGCGGGCCGTCGAACCTCGCTCGACGATGACCTCGCCGGTGGGAACCGGAGCCGTGGACGGCACATAGGCCGTCATCTGCGTCGGCTCGAGCTCCTCCAGATTCCGACGACGGCGACGGGGCCGACGCTGGTTGGGCCGGCCGCGGCCGCCCGGACCACCACCGGGGCCACCACGTCCACCACCGGGACCGCCCGGACCACCGCCCGGACCACCACCGGGACCACCCGGGCCACCACCGGGACGGGAGCCGTAACCACCGCCACCCGACGGGGCGCCACCGGGTCGGGGCGAGAAGCCGCCGCCGGCCGGACGTCCGGCGCCACCGGGTCGACCGGAGAAGTTGGATCCACCACCGGGGCGCGGAGCACCCGGAGCGGGCCGTCGTCCGCCTGCTCCCGGAGGGGGCGGAATCGGCTTGCCGGTCAGCGACCGGGGCGGTCCGCCCGGAGGGGGCGGAATCGGCTTGCCGGATGCGCTGGTCGGCGGACGGGCCGGGGCCGAACGCGGAGGAACGGGCGCACCAGGCCGACCGGGGGCCGCCGGAGCACCGGGAGCCGGTGCGGTCGGAGTTCCGGGTGTGGCCGGTGCGGCGGCGGCCGGTGCAACCGGAGCCGACGGAGAGCCAGGAGCAGCAGGGGCCGGAGCCGGGGTCGCCGGAGCGGCGGGTGGCGCCGCAGAAGGAGCCGGTGCGGCCGCTGGAGCGACGGCGGCCGGAGCGGCCGGGGCCGTCGGAGCCGTTGAGGGAGCGGCACTCGCTGCAGTAGGCGTCGGAGTGGCAGGGGCCGCCTGGGCCGCCGGAGCCGGCGTCGGACGGGCGGGAGCCTGCTCGGATGTCGGCCGGCTCGTCACCAGTCGGGTGCCCGTGCGCTTGACCGGACCGTCGGCCGGGGCCGGCGTTTCGCCGACCGGGGCCGGCTCGGGAGCCGCCTCAACGGTGGTGGCGGCCTTCTTGGCCGGAGCCTTCTTGACGGCCGCCTTCTTGGCCGGAGCCGGCTCTTCCGGCTGCACCTCGCGGCGGAGGCCTTCCCGGTCCGCCTTGCGGCGAGCGCGGTCGGCTTGGGCCTCCTCGATGGACGAGGAATGACTCTTCACTCCCATCCCGAGGGACAGGCAGAGGTCAAGAGCCTCCTTGTTCGTCAGGCCCAGCTCGGTGGCGAGCTCATAGACCCTGATCTTCTTCTGCGGCAACGGCTGGTACTGCCCTTCCTTCAATGTCACTGGTGCGGGAACGCACACAGGACGCCCTATCCTGTCACATCACGGCAACGGACCTTCCGTTCTGACTTCTCCGGGGTTTGTTGCCTGGCTGATGGGACGTTTCCATGATGCAAGTTGTCGGCGGACCTCTTCGACGGCACCGGTCGAAACCGTGGCCCGGAAGGCCCGGGAGAAGGCCTGGCGCTTGACGGCAAGGTCCAGACAGTCCGGAGATTCCTGACACAACCACGCACCCCGACCTTCGAGAAGACGGCCAACCATCAGGCGACCATCCTCCGACCGGACCAACCGCACCAGTTCGTCGGTCGTTCGTTCCATCCGACAGCCGATGCAGGTCCTGTTCGCCGCTATGCGGGATCCTCCCCGGTCTCCTCAACCACCGCTTCGGCTGCGGCGACCACGTCGGCTTCGGCCTGGGCTTCTTCTTCGGCGGCGGTTTCCACCACCGCTTCGGTTTCCGCTTCGACCGCTTCCACCGGTTCGGCGACGATGTCGGCCTCGACTTCGGTTCCGGCCCCTTGCGACCACTCTTCAGCCGAGACCGCCGTGCCGCCTTCGGCCGGCTGCCACACCATTTCGCCCGCTTCGTTCTCCACCCACTCGCCTTCGGCCCACTCCTCGCCGGAGTAGCCCGACTCTTCCTCGGCCAACTGGGTTTCGCTCTTGATGTCGATGCGCCAGCCGGTCAGACGGGCCGCCAGACGGGCGTTCTGGCCTTCCTTGCCGATGGCGAGGGAGAGTTGGTAGTCGCTCACGATCACCGTGGCGGTTCCCGTTTCGTCGTCGAGGCGGACCTCACGGACCCGGGCCGGCGCCAGCGCAGCCTGGATGAGTTCGACCGGATCGTCCGAATAGGGAACGACGTCAACCCGCTCGCCCCGCAACTCG